>NZ_LMVE01000121.1:0-19323 GCF_001432185.1 Cylindrospermopsis sp. CR12
GAATAGAAATTGGTAAGGAAATTGGTAAGGAAATTGGCAAGGAAATTGGTAAGGAAATTGGTAAGGAAATTGGTAAGGAAATTGGCAAGGAAATTGGCACATTAGAAAAAGCTCATGATTATGTGAAACTGGTGTTGAAAACCCGATTGGGTGACATACCAGAGACAATTGCCAAAGGGGTGGACACAATATCAGTATTACCAATTTTGGATGAGCTACTAAAGTTGGCAATCAAAGTTGATTGTTTTGAAGATTTTCACCAATCCTTATTAAAATTATCTCCCAAAAAGTTTGAGTCAAATGAGTCGGATAAAAGCTAATTATAATAAGCCATGGAAAGAAGCACTAACCCAATATTAGGAGGTAGAAATGTTGAATGTAGTTAAAAAAAATTACACATTGAGTTATTTTCGTTTAAAAACTTGTTTAATTGGCAAATCTCTGACCCTATCTTTGTTTTTAATGAGCAGTTTAATTAGTCCCACTTTAGCGGGAATTAAAAAGGCTGAGATTGTGGATAGTCCTACTATTAAAGATGATAGGGTTACCATTAAAATCAAAGTGTTAGGAGAAGAAAGTAGACCAGTGATGGGTTTAGAGAGAAATAATTTTGAGTTAAAACTGGATGGCAAAAAATTCAAATTTAAACCCAAGGACTGGAAAAGTCCAGAAGAAACAGTACCGCCCCCAGCGTGGATTATTGTTTTACTAGATTTTAGTGGTAGCATGAATCAAACGGATAGCGGTGGTAGTAAGAAAATCACAGGTGCAATTAATGCAATTGGGCAATTTGCTAAAGTTTCTAGTGAGAGGGGAGGAGATACGCAAATCTCCATAGTTCCCTTTGGTGAAGCAGGGAAAAATTGTCCAGAATACCCTGTATATAAGGATACATTGGACAAATTTATATCAGCTAGTGATTTTAAACTGCAAAATAGTTTGGAATATTTATCTACTTTGAATCCTTGTGGATCTACCAATTTATATCAACCTTTAAAGAAGTCCTTGCAGTTTTTAGGTAATCCAGAAGATCCACGTTTTACCCTACCAGAAAATTCGTCAGATCCCCAACCAAGACTATCAATCATCCTGTTATCTGATGGCTATCACAATGCTATGAATGAATATCGAGATTTTAGTGAGTTAAAATCCCTGTTGAAAGATTATGAAAATATTACTGTACACACTTTAGGATATGGATTAACACCAGAACAATTGGGAGTAAAATATGGACTCAACCGTCCAGCTACCCGTCAAGATGTTAATGCAAATAAGGTTCCTGAAGCAGAATTTGTCGATAAAACAAGATTGGCAGAAATTGCTAATTTGACCGGTGGAATTGCAGAGTTTTCTGGAGATGAGAAAGCAATAGCAGAGAATTTACAATTGTTTCTCAACGCTCTATTAGGAGAATACCAAATTAGCTATATCCAACCCAATGCAGAACGAGGAACTTTACATAAAGTCCAGGTACGAGTCAAGGATGAAAACAGTCAAGGTGAGTCAAAGTTGGTAGAATATATCATGCCTGTATTTGGGCGATCGCTCCCTTTGGCAAATCGTTTATTTATGGTTATATCCATACTGTTCGTTGTAATAGTTGGGGGAATAATTCCCTTTTACTACTGGGGAGAATATCTCAAACGTGAGGTACAAGCGAATTAGTGCTAGTTTGGTTGTTTTTCCTAACTGCCAATATAGTCCTTACAACCAATAGCTGCTTCGGTACTAGCTGTGTAAGGATTAACCGTGCATTTGAGACGATAATTGTTGGTAAAGAACTGACAATTAGGACAGGGGATCTGGTGCATTTTTTGGGCAATTTGTACAGTATCCTTAGTTGCAGTCCACAAATTTACTACCAATAGGGTAATTATACTCCATGCCATCACAAAGCAGATAGGGATTAATAATGGTTGTAGATTGTTAATTATGTGAATCAGAACAGAAAAGAAATTTAACATGGTAAAAATTCAAGTAAGGTAGGTTTTAAGAATGAATCAGTTAGCGATACCCTGTCTACTATTTCGCAGTGGAACATCCCGTGGACCATTTTTTTTGTCTGGAGATCTACCTGATGACCATACCACCCGGGACAAAATAATTTTGGCAACTATGGGTTCACCAGATGAAAGACAAATAGATGGTATAGGGGGTGCAACAACATTAACTAGTAAGGTTGTGATTTTCTCTCCATCTCATCACGATTGGGCAGATATAGATTTTCTTTTTGGACAGGTTAGCATTAATCAGAATTTGATTGACTGGAGCCCATCCTGTGGTAACATGACCGCCGCAGTTGCTCATGCTGCTATTAAAAGAGGTTTGGTCTCAGCGTTAGATCCCATAACCAAGGTGAAAATTCGCAACTTAAACACCAATTCATTAGTTGAAACTGTAGTACAAACTCCCCAATCTGAAATTATGTATGATGGTAACACGTCTATTGACGGAGTACCAGGAGCAGCAGCACCAGTTGTGATGAATTTTATGGAGGTTGTGGGATCTAAAACCGGTCAGTTGTTACCAACGGGCCATTGTCGGGAAGAAATCGAGGGAATTGAGGTTACCTGTATGGATGCGGCCATACCTATGGTGATTACAAGAGATCAGGATCTCGGTAAGACTGGGTATGAAACTAAGGCAGAATTAGATGCTGATAAACAATTTTTGGCTAAAATAGAAACGATACGTCGTATTGCTGGAGAAAGAATGGGCTTGGGTGATGTAACCAATCGCGTAATTCCTAAACTGTCCATCATTGCTCCCCCGCGTCAAGGAGGAACCATTACATCTCGCTATTTTGTACCTGATGTTTGTCATACCGCTCATGCGGTAACTGGTGCAATTTGTATTGGCTGCTGTAGTCTCCTGAAAGATTCTGTTGCTGATGGGATCGCCAATTCAACAAATTCTGGCAACGAAATTGTGATTGTTGAGCATCCCTCCGGACAAATTCAGATTTCTTTGATTACAAGTGGTAATGGTTCTCTAATGAAGGTAGAAAGTGCGGGTATTATCCGAACTGTAAGACTGCTTTTTGAGGGAAATGTTTATGTATCAACTCGCCGAATTTAGAGTGATTCAGAGGTTAAATCATGTCCAATGAAAATGATCCTATGCAACTCAAGCGCGAGCTAAGTTGGCTAAGCGCTGCTATTATGGGACTAGCTTCAGTAGTTGGTGCAGGGATTTTTGTGAGTATTGGTGTTGTAGCAGAAATTTCTGGTTCTACAGCGATCGCTGCTTTAGTAGTAGCAGGAATATTAGGAGCTTGTAATAGTGTTAATCTAGCTCAACTGGCTGTTAGCCATCCGGTTAGTGGTGGTATTTATGAATATGGTTATAAATACTTAACTCCTTGGTTAGGTTTTACAGGAGGTTGGATCTATCTTCTAAGTAAAACTGCTGTAGCCGCCACAGCGGCTTTGGGATTTTCTGGTTATCTTTTAAACAATATTGGTCTTGCTGATGCAGGTATTTTAATCCCCGTAGCGGAAATAGCTGTAGTTATTATTACGTTGATTGTGTTTGGTGGTATGCGCAGTTCCCAGATATCAACGATTGTAGTGGTCTTAATCACTATGGCTTCTTTACTGGGTTTAATTACTGCAGGTCTATTCTTCTGCTTTTCCCATGGTTGGGGAAAATTAACATTTTCGGGAATAAACTCTTATCAGGGAGCAACTAGTTTCTTGCAATCGGTAGCTCTGATGTTTGTTTCTTATAATGGTGCTGCTCGGATTTCTATGGTCAGCGAAGAAATTGTTGACCCTAAAAAAAGTATACCAAGGGCAATTATTTTCACCGTGGTGACAACAATGGTTCTGTACATTGGTGTTTCACTGGTTAGTTTAGGTTCCATTGGGGCAGAATCATTTGCTGCTGCGACAAGAACAAACGCTGCTCCATTAAAGGCTGTAGCTGATAGTTTTGGTATTCCTTTAGTCTCTAACCTATTGGCTTTAGGTGCAATTACTTCCATGTTAAGTATATTGCTAACAACTGTTTTAGGCGTTTCTCGATTACTTTTAGCCATGGGAAGAAGGGGAGATATGCCTAAATTGTTTGCCAAACTGAACACTGCAGGAACAACACCAGAATTTGCCGTTATCTTTGTGGGTATTGCAATTGCGGTTTTAGTATTAATTGGTGATGTAAGGGTAACATGGTCTTTTGGCACTTTTGGTGCACTATACCGCAGTTTTATTACCAGTTTGTCAGCATTACAAATTGGGGATCAAGAAAGATTATATCCAAAGTGGATATCTTGGTTTTCTTTGTGCAGTTCAGTAGTGTTAGCCTTCTGTATTGAATGGTATTATTGGACAATTGGTTTAGGATTAGTCATTGTGGGATTAATCTGGCGTTTTATATTCCGTCAGCTTTATACCTCGGAGAATATTCAGTTAATAACCAAGGACTAATATCACATAACACCTCCCCCATGGCCCAGTGCTAGACCAGTAACTAGCATTCCCAAAACTAGAAACGGTTGAGCACTGGCCTGGTATTTCACATCATTACCGATAGGATCTCTTAGGAAATACATATCCTGGAAAGTAATTTGGGGAATGATTAATAATGCCAAAATTGCCGCATATAGATTTTCATGAATGCTGACTAGATAACCTGCTACTAAACCTTGGAATACATCTATCATCACCACACAAATTAGAGCCGCAGTTTGAATGCCAAACATCACCGGTAATGAATTTAAACCTAACTGGCGATCGCCTTCCACACTTTTAAAGTCATTGACAATAGCAATCCCCAAACCAGCCAAACTGTAAAATAGGGTAAGAACCACAATTTTCCAATTTAATTCACCAAATAAAGCATGACCCGCCCACCAAGGTAAGGCAATATAACTAGCACCTAAAGCATAGTTACCCAACCAACCATTTTGTTTTAATTTTAATGGAGGAGCTGAATAAATATAGGCAACGAAAGAGCCAAAAAGCGACAGCATCAAAACATTAGGGAATGTGTGACCCGCCCATATATCTAAAATATAAGCAACTCCATAGCCCAATAATAATAAAATTACAAACTGACTAACTACTTGTTTTTCAGAAATTGCTCCGGAAGGAATTGGGCGGTAAGGTTCATTGATAGCATCTATTTCTCGGTCATAATAATCATTAATGGTTTGGGTGTAACCAGTTAGTAAGGGACCTGAAAGTAACATACAAAGTGCTGCTTTCAAAACATTTTCTAAGCTCCAGCTGTAGTTACCAGAAGAAGCTGCACCACAGACCACGCCCCAAATTAAGGGAATCCAGGTAATAGGTTTCATCAACTGTAACCGAATTTTCCAGATGGATGTTTCTCCGGATGCTGCACCTTTCATTCCTAAAAGTTGACGAGTTTTAGATGTGCGTTCTCCTGAATTTTCTGTATCTATGGATTCTTGATTTATGGATTCCACTGTTGGGGGCTGAGAATTGTGATTTATAGGGGCGGATTCAGACATAAGACCTACTTAATCTTTTTAAAAAGAAATAATCAAATAACTATTTTGAAACTTAGCTCCGGTAATGGGTTTACCACTAAGTGCTGGGGGTAAAAAGATATTGCGGCGATGGTCTCCTGCTTCTATCGTCACCTCCGGACCAGATTGAGTTAGTTTCACCTGTTTTTTGTCAAATCCTGGTAAAAACAGTCGTACCTGTTTATTATGTACGTCTATTTCTATCGGCTTAGGAGCCTTAGCTGCATGTTCAACAAAGTTTGGTAAAGCATCAATCATTGGTTGCCAGTTTCCCGAGCATATATCGGGAACCATACTAACGGGTAAGGGAGCAAACTCTGTGGATAAATTATTGCTTGTATCGGCAGATAAGAGAATTATTCCCCCAACAGTTAAACCAACTTGTTGGGCAGTCCCCCAAAGATAACGGGCATTGGCTACATCAATAGAGTCTGCTGTTGTCACTAAAAAGCCACAGACACGAGTAGGATCAGCTAAGGCTGCTTTCCCCTGATCAAGAAAGTTATTGATTTGGTTAGCTGGCTGAGCAAAATTTTCAGCAGTCCAATTCACATTAAACAGGCTAGTAATTACCGGTTGAATCAGGGGTGACTCAGAAATTGCCCTACCTAAATCAGAATTGGCTAACAACTGACGAAAACGTCGAATATACCAGCTAAGAGATTCAGGCATTCCCAGCATCCTCAAGGTAAAAATATCGCCAGTACCATCATAGATAATTACGTCATATTTACCACTGGCATCATATTCACGAATAGCATTGAGCGCTAGAGCATTGTCCATACCTGGCAATACTACCAATTCCTGTCCGTACACGTCTTGAATAATGGGCGTACGTAGATATTGTGCCTCTAGCTTTTTTACCTCTTCCCAATTTCGCTCTAGCATAACAGAGACCTGAAACTGCACTGCTTCTAAATTAGGAGCAATTTGTTCAGGATCTGCAGATAGACTAGTTCCTAATAAAATCGGTAGTGTGGGATCCGCTAGTCCTGCTAGAAGTACCCGTTTTCCCTGACTTGCCAAAAACCGGGCCGCAGCGATCGCTATTTTGCTGCGACCAATACCGTTTTTACCTAAAAATGTTAGTATCAATGCCATCGCGTAATTTCCAAATACTGTCAACTCCAGTTTAACACTAACTAGGGAATTTTAGCTTATGCTTTGAAGTATATTTAAGAGACTGGTTTGAGTTCATCCTCAAAAAACCAAGTGCTGCTCTTATCCTCAAATTTAACTACAAAACCCACGCCATTACCATCGGTTATTTTATAATCCTCGATGACACCAACCTTGCCTAATTTTTCAGCTATAGCAGAGGATACGCGATCGCGCAAACGAAACACTTTTACTTCCTGTCCAACTTTCATAGGTGACACTCCAATAGTCCAGACTTCATTTTACCCGAATCTAGTACCTTATTTACAGACAGCATTTTCGTGAAAATTTTTAGAGGTTCCAGAAGGCAATAATTGGGTGGGTGGAATTAAATATAAGATGAACGTAGCTTGTTGGGTTGAAGTATGAAACCCAATAGAATGGTAAGGATATCAATCGGGTTTCAGACATATTTGGAAAAACTGGCAATGGTGTTCAGAACGCCTACCCAACTGTGTCAATCACCATTCCCAACTGCCTTGTATTGTCGCAGTCATGCTTTTTTCACCCATTTCAAAGACAATTTTAGTATTCTTGTGTTGATACATTGCCTCCATAGATGCTTTCCACTGACCATGATCTAAGTCAGTGTAAAGTTCTCCATTCTCAGCTTTAGCGCTGATAGTAAACTGATGGGTTTTTTTGTGGCGAGGGTCAGTAATGTCCTCATGATTGTTGAACAAGTCTTTGGCTGTCATAGATTTAACCTTTTCTCTGGTATTAATAAAACCATAATATATCAAATACTTAATTCTTGAACTAAAATATGAACCAGAAAAATCAAGCACCTACAAATGATCCAGAAAATGCTGGTTGGTTAATATTTCAACAATCTATGTAAGATTTGCTGCAAGACTACAACAGTCCAATCAATATCCGCTACTGTGGTTTCTTTCCCTATCGTTAATCTAATTCCCCCTAAAGCCAATCTCCCACCGTAACCCATAGCCACTAACACTGGACTGGGAGTTAATTTGCCGCTATTACAAGCTGCACCCGCACTAATACCAATACCAGCTAAATTTAACTGACGTACTAGAGTCTTACCACTGATTCTTTCTCCGTCTGCGTAGTCTATACAAAAACTAACATGGTGTGGCAATCTTTCCACCATGTCCCCCGTGGGAATTAAACCCGGAGTATGTGCTAACTTACTAAATAGGCGATCGCGCAACTGAATTAATCGTGGTCTTTCCATTTCCAGTTCTTGACCTGCCAATTTTGCAGCTACCCCAAAACCTGCTATAGCTGGTAGTGCTTGTGTACCAGAGCGGAGATTATTCTCTTGACCTCCTCCACCTAGTAGGGGTATTAACTGCACCCCTGGACGAACATATAAAGCACCTGCACCCAAGGGACCATAAATTTTATGACTAGATAAGCTTAATAGATCTACTGGTAGACTATTGACATCTAATGGTAATCTTCCGCCAACTTGTACGGCATCAGTATGAAATAAAACATTGTTTGACTTAGTTATTTTAGCCAGGTCTAGTATGGGTTGTACCGTACCCACTTCACTTTGTCCATAAATGATAGATACTAGAACAGTGTTATCCCTAAAAGCTAACTTTAGATCTTCCGGATTGACCCTAGCTTTTCTATCCACTTGTAAACGGGTAATCTGCCAACCCCAACTTTCCAGCATGCTTATGGGTGCGGAAATTGCCGAGTGTTCTACACTGGAAATAATGATATGTTGAGGTTGGTGATAATATTGTGCCACGCCCATAATTGCTAAATTGTCTGATTCAGTTCCCCCCGAAGTAAAAATGATAGATTCTGGAACAGCATTGATTAACCCTGCTACTTGTATTCTGGCAGTTTCCAAAATTAATGCTGCACGATTACCCCATTGGTGCAAGCTGGAGGGGTTACCCCATTGTTCTTTTAGCACTGATTCCATTATGGCAATGGCTTCTGGGCGGGTTGGAGTAGTTGCACTGTAATCTAAATAAATTTGCATAGCATTAGCATTAATAGTGGGGGGAAAGGTGGCCAGAAGTGCTGCGTTGTCTTATAATAACATATTGTATAACAGTGTTGCTTGTTTTTAAAAATGGCTTTAGGAATGTTTTTAAAAATTTTATCAGCTGACTATGTGCATACCATCTAAGTTGAAAAATTCGTTTTATATCCTCTTATTTTTTTCCACCATCAGTGGTTGTCAAAAAATACCATCCTCCCGTCAGCTTTTACCACCCCTACCCCAGGATCCATTGATTCAAGTTTACTTCAATCATGCCCAATCTTCAGAATATCAAGAAAGCTACCGTTTGCAAACCCGTTTAGGGGATGATTTAGAAAAACAAATCATCCATAGCATTTTACAAGCAAAATCCACCATAGATGTAGCTGTGCAGGAATTAAGATTACCAAAAATTGCCCAAGCATTAATAGAAAAACAACGAGCTGGTGTGGAAATTAGGTTAATCTTAGAAAACCAGTATTCTCTTCCTTGGCAAGATCTAAACTCTAGGATGGTGCAAAACTTACCTTGGAGAGAGAAGAACAAACAGCAAACCTTGAGATCCCTTATAGATATTAATAAGGACGGGAAAATTACCTCTGAAGAAATTAAACAACGAGATGCCATAGCCATGATTCAAAATAGCCAAATTCCTTGGATAGATGATACTGCTGATGGTTCTAAAGGTAGTGGTTTAATGCACCATAAGTTTATGGTTATAGATAGTAAATTGGTAATTATTAGTTCTGCCAATTTCACCCCTAGTGATACTTTTGGAGATGTGAATAATCTCCAGAGTTTAGGGAATGCTAATAACTTAGTGAAAATTGACAGTCCAGAATTGGCCAATTTATTCACCCAAGAATTTAACATTATGTGGGGCGATGGACCAGGAGGTAAATTAGATAGTAAATTCGGACTACAAAAACCTCAACGTCCGTGGCAAAAGATTACCGCAGGTAATAGCCAAATAACCGTAAAGTTTTCCCCTCTTTCCCGTACCCAAATCTGGAGTAAGTCTACTAATGGATTAATTGGTAAAACTCTCAATATGGCAGTGGAAAATATAGATATGGCATTATTTGTTTTTTCTGACCAAAAAATTGCCAACATCTTGGAAAATCGCCATAATCAAAATGTTAAGATCCGAGCTTTAATAGATGCTCAATTTGCTCACCGCTACTACAGTGAAGCTTTAGATATGATGGGTATATCTATTAGTGATAACTGTAAATATGAAAAGGATAATCGCCCCTGGCAAAATCCTATTACCACAGTAGGAGTACCCAGTTTATTACCAGGAGACGTACTACACCACAAGTTTGCGGTTATTGACCACCAAATTGTAATTACTGGTTCTCATAACTGGTCAGAAGCTGCAAATCATAATAATGATGAAAGTTTAATTATTGTGGAAAATCCCACGGTAGCAGCACATTTTCAAAGGGAATTCCATCGTCTTTACCAAACTATTAAGCTAGAATTACCTTCCACAATCAAAGCTAAAATAGACCAGGAAATACAAGAATGTTTGCCAGTAGAAACACAAGGTAAAAATCTTTAACAAAAAAAATCTCTATCTTGTTGATAAAGATAGAGATGGAGTTTATTGAATAGATTATTGAATTATGAACATCTTACAGAGCATTACCACGTGGCAATACTTCCTCTGGGAAGACAAACTGTTCATGAGGTTGGTCTTGAGGCGCCATCCAAGCTCGGATACCCTCGTTTAATAAAATGTTCTTGGTATAGAATGTTTCAAACTCTGGGTCTTCTGCTGCCCGTAATTCTTGGGATACGAAGTCATAAGCTCGCAGGTTTAATGCTAAACCTACAATCCCTACAGCACTCATCCACAATCCGGTAACGGGTACAAACAACATGAAGAAGTGTAACCAGCGCTTGTTGGAAAAAGCAATCCCGAAAATCTGTGACCAGAAACGGTTTGCTGTCACCATGGAGTAGGTTTCTTCTGATTGGGTAGGATTGAATGCGGGGAAGGTGTTGGAACCTTCGCCATCTTCAAATAGGGTGTTTTCTACTGTTGCACCATGGATAGCACATAGTAAAGCTCCACCTAAGATTCCTGCTACACCCATCATGTGGAAGGGGTTTAAGGTCCAGTTGTGGAAACCTTGGAGGAATAATAGGAACCGGAATATGGCTGCTACGCCAAAACTAGGTGCAAAGAACCAGCTGGATTGTCCCAAGGGGTACATCAAGAAAACGCTGACAAATACGGCAATCGGACCGGAAAATGCCAGAGCATTATAAGGACGAATACCTACTAGTCTAGCAATTTCAAATTGACGCAACATGAAGCCAATTAGTCCAAAGGCACCATGTAAAGCAACAAAGGGCCACAAACCACCTAGTTGACACCAGCGGGTAAAATCACCTTGAGCTTCTGGACCCCATAGAAATAATAGGGAGTGTCCCATACTGTCTGCAGGGGTGGATACTGCTACTGTCAAGAAGTTAGCTCCTTCTAAGTAGGAGGAGGCTAAACCATGGGTATACCAAGATGTAACGAAAGTAGTACCGGTTAACCAACCGCCTAATGCTAGGAAGGCACAGGGGAATAGTAATACTCCTGACCAACCTACAAATACAAAGCGATCGCGCTTCAACCAGTCATCTAATACGTCAAACCACCCTCTGGAAGGGGCGCGTCCAACTGCAATAGTCATGGAAAATCTCCGTATTTTATAATTACGATTCTAGAAAGCCCGTAGAAGCGTGCAGATAGTTATCATACAACCTTCCCCAAGCAGACTTTTAACTGAGCTGTCCAGTTTACAATTTTTTACTGTCTGTAAATTATCATAAGTGCAAATCTCTAATTTTTCTAGGGGTAATAAGTTTTTTTTAGTTTTTTTTAATTTTTTTTAATTTTCCTTAATTTTTTTTAATTTTTCCCCTGACAGAAGAGCGGTAGGATGGCTCTGAACAGGTTAGAATAGTTCCTACGATCAGTCAAATTTAATTATTTGTAAATGTTTACTATCGACATAAGCATTAGAAACACCGCCTTCTCTATGTCAGTACAGCGTAAATCAGCGGAAGATGCTGAAGCTGTTTACCAACTGATTTTGGCGGCTATGGGATCTGGCAGTCCCGCTATTGTGGAACTTAAGTGTGAGGGCAAAACTGAAAAGAAAATTGCTGTCCTAGCCAGTGAAATTTCGGGAGTACAAATCCTCCAAAAGGATGGTGTTGCTAGTAGTAGTGGTAAGCTTCCCGGGTTTGCCGCCTTTACCGTTAAGGAGGAAACTCAGGTATAAGATGACATCATCAGGCATCGAAGTTGAACATTTAAACTTCTTTTGGCCTAATGGAGAGCAGGCAATTAAATCTTGCTCTCTTACTGTCCCTAAAGGTGAATTTTGGATGCTTTTAGGGACTAATGGTAGTGGGAAGTCAACTCTTTTGAGGTTAATTGCCGGTCTATTAGTTCCACAATCCGGTAGGATTGACATTTTATCTCCTCTGGGTTTTGTCTTCCAAAATCCCGATCACCAGTTAGTTATGCCTACTGTGGGAGCTGATGTGGCTTTTGGACTGGTTCCGGAAAAACTTTCTACTTCTATGGTTAAGGCCAGAGTAGAGGAGGCTTTGCAAGCTGTTAATTTGCTATCTGTGCAACGCAGACCTATTTATGCCCTTTCTGGTGGACAGAAACAGCGTGTGGCTATTGCTGGAGCGATCGCTCGTCACTGTGAAGTTTTATTATTGGATGAACCCACCGCTTTATTAGACCCTGATAGTCAATTAGAGTTGGTGACGACTGTGCGTCAATTAGTCAAAACTCGGTCTATTGCCGCTCTGTGGGTTACCCATAGACTAGAGGAGTTAAATTATTGTGATGGTGCTTTTTTATTGGAGCAGGGGGTTTTAGTAGCAGCTGGGGATCCGGAACTCCTGAAACAGCGGTTAACCGGATCCCAATGAAAGCAGATTTTTTTGTTCTCTGTAGCATGGTGTAATCAGCATTGCTTCAATTCTTCAATTACTATGAATCTTATGGATGATTTTTGTCTATTTTAGTAATTGTGATTAGAAACCATGCCCCCTTCTACTATTCCATCCATTCTACTGGTGGATGGCTACAACATTATAGGCTCATGGCCTTGTCTCAAAAAAACCCGTGATGATTCTAGTATGGAAGCAGCTCGCGACCATTTGGTGGAACTAATCACCAACTACAGCGCGTTTGAAGGATATGAGTCTCATATAGTTTTTGACGCCCATTATCAGAACACCCCTAGCAATAGGGAAATGATTACTGATTTCCTCACTGTCCACTATACAGAGTTTGGACAAACTGCTGATACTTATATCGAAAAGGTTTGTGCGGGTCTACGTCACCAAGTTGCACAATGTTTAGTTTCTCGCGTAATTGTAGCCACTTCAGACCGGGCTCAACAGTTAGTAGTTCAAGGCTATGGTGCGGAGTGGTTATCAGCCAGACAATTATGTAACCAGGTAGAAGCAAAGGTTTGTCAGATGCGTAATCAACACCAATCACAAAAAAAATCTAAGGGTAGATTTTTATCCCATTCTATAAATGATGAAGCTAGACAAAAGTTAATTCGTCTAAGAATGGGTCTCTAGGCCTGGTTGGTGGTCCAAAAACAAAATTGGCAAATCAATGAAAAAATTCTCGCCGAGGTACTTGACATTGTCTGAATGTTGGTTTAATATTATTAAAGATGATGAGTTTTCCTCAGTAGCTCAGCGGTAGAGCGATCGACTGTTAATCGATTGGTCGCTGGTTCGAATCCGGCCTGGGGAGTTATTCCTGGTTTTCTGTATACCAATGGTGGAGGTTCTGTACCTGCACCCTACGGGAAACCCGTCGATATTTCTTGCTTTCTAGTTTTGGCTCGTAGTGATTCTCACCCTGACCTTTAGTCTTTAATTTTAGGGTGGACTCAGGGTCAGACTGCTGTTGACAAATGGTTTGGTAGGCGATCGCCTCTTGCAAAAATTCCAGGTAGTATTCATATCTTTCCCAATCATTGTTGACTATACAACCTGGTTCGTCTCGATGTAAACAATCACTAAATCGACAACTCCCCTTCTCTAAGAATTTTCTACCTTCGGGAAAATAGTAGATTAACTCTTCTGGAGCAAAACCTAAATCTGGTTGATTAAACCCTGGTGTGTCTGCTAGTAAACCACCATTGGGTAACTCAAACAATTCTACGTGACGAGTGGTATGACGACCACGGGCCAACTTACCAGAAACCTTTCCCACCCTCAAGTTTCCCTGGGGAATTAATTGGTTAATCAAACTGGACTTCCCCACACCAGAAGGACCAGCAATTACCGTGATTTTATTTTTTAAATATTCCCTAGCTTCCTCAATATTCATACCCTCTTGGACGCTCAAAAAAATTGGCTTGTATCCCCAACTCTCTAAGCGATCGCTAATTGCTCTTCTTTCATCCTCTTTGATTAAGTCACATTTATTTAAACATAACCGAAGATCTATACCTGTAGACTCGCCCTTAATTAAAAATCTACTTAACTGCACAGGTTCCAAAGGAGGATCCGCAAGTGCAAAAACTAAGAGAATTTGATTTACATTGGCGATCGCTGGTCTATCCAATTCAGTTTTTCGTGGTAAAACATCAGCGATCGCACCTCTTCCCCCCATCCAGTCAGGTTCTTCCACCAGTACCTGATCTCCCACCATTACCTGCTGACCAATTTTCTTCAATCTGGTTCTGCGAGTGCACAGGAGAGTGGGAATTAGTCCCCCCTGTAACTGCACACGGTAAAAATTGGCCTGCACAGCCAACACCGTACCCACCAATTCTTGATTGGTAGCAATCCTATCTCCTGTCATAATCTCATAAAGTTTAATGATATCATCAGACTAGGGGACGACGTACTAATAAGGAAAAATACTCAGATTTGTCAGTAATATTTTCTACATGAAACCCAGCCATGGTCAGGCTGTCGGGAACCTGCTCAATTGGTTCACCCGGATCCAGCCAAACCTCGAGTAAACTGCCATCAGACATTTGTTCTAGGCACAACTTCGTCCGTACAAAATTAATAGGACAAGGGGTTCCACGTAAATCTAATTGGTCATCAGGGGTAGACAAGCTCATGTTCACACCTCATGCTTTAAATAGATTACCTAAGAAACCTTCCAAACCACCCTTACCGGTGCGGTCTCCCTTAATCTTAGCCAATTTTTCCAGTAGTTCTCGTTCCTCGGGAGTGACCTTGGTAGGAATATCAATTAACACTGTCAGCAGATGATCCCCTCGACTTACCGCATTACCCAACCGAGGTACTCCCCGATTTTCAAGTTTCATCACTGTGTTGGGTTGAGTCCCTGGGGGGATAGTTAACTCCACCGGACCATCCACAGTATTCACATCTATTCGACAACCCAAAATTGCCTGTAGATAGCTAATTTTCAACTCCGAAAGAATGTTAATTCCATCCCGTTGAAACTCCTCATCATCATTAACAAACAGATAAACATATAAGTCCCCTGCTGGACCACCCCGCTGACCAGAATCTCCTTCTTGAGAAATGCGCAGACGGGTTCCGTTATCCACACCTGCGGGAATTGTCACTTTCAGCTTCTTAGTTACCTGCTTCATTCCCTTACCATCACAGGACTCACACTTATCTTCTATAACTGAGCCTGTTCCATTACAAGTAGGACAAGTAGAAACTTGAGTAAAACTGCCAAAGGGTGTCCTAGTCACGCGGCGCACCTGACCAGATCCGCTACATGTACTACAGGTGCGGGGACGGGTTCCTGGTTTGGCCCCTGTTCCACCACACACCTCACAGCTCTCCTGATGGGCAATACGAATTTCCTTTTCCCCACCAAACACTGCTTCCCGAAATTCCAACTTCAGGTCTAATCGGAGATCATCACCACGAACCGGTCCACCCCGTCGCCTTTGCTGTTGAGCAGGTCCCCCCATTCCCCCAGCAAAACCACTAAAAATGCTTTCAAATATGTCGGCAAATCCCCCAGCATCCCCCATGTCCTGGAATCCAGCAGCACCCGATACTCCAGCTTCCCCAAATCGGTTATAGCGCTCTCGCGTGTCCGCTTCTGATAAAACCTCATAAGCACGATTAATCTCTTTGAACTTTTCTTCCGCCCCCGGTTCTTTATTCACATCTGGGTGATACTTCCGGGCTTGACGGCGATAAGCTTGTTTAATTTGTTCTTTGTCGGCATCACGGGAGACACCTAGGATTTCATAATAGTCGCGGGCCATATACTACGGTTAAGAGTAAGAACTAAGAGAGCAAAATTGGAATTCAGACGGACAATAGTTAATTTTTGTTAATGAACTTATTACACCTTAACCATAACCTATAATCGGTCTTTCGCGAAAGTTATTGATAGGTGCAACATTGAATCTTCCATATTATAATTGTGCTACCTACCGTGACAAAAACCAGCCCACCTCTTACAGGAAGTAACCGTACCAGTAGGTGTGGAAATCCGTCACCTGTTCCCCCGGAGATAGGTGGTAATCTCCGGGTTGACTTACTATATCTAATCTTGATCTGACTGGTCTTTTTCTTCCGTAACTGTATCTTCTATGGCAGCAGCTACCTTCACCATGGCATGACGTAGCACGCGATCGCCTAAAAAATAGCCACGAACCAACTCTTCTAAAACAGTTCCTTCTGGATGCTCGCTTGTCTGTTCTCGCATAACTGCTTCATGGAGATTTGGGTCAAATTCCTGACCTTCAGGACGCATGGGTGACACTCCCATTTTTTTCAAGGAATCTACCAACTGTTTATAAACTCCTTGATAACTCTTATGTATTGTCATCTCGCCATCATCTTGTGGTTTAAGGTGTGCCCTTGCTCGCTCAAAGTTATCCACCACAGGTAACAACTCCATAATTGTATTTCTTTTCACCTGTGTTTCTGTGTCTTCTTTTTCTTTGGAGATCCGTCTGCGATAGTTGTCAAAATCTGCTGCAATTCGCATGTACTGAGAACTACGTTCCTCAAGTTGAACCTTTAGAGACTGATTTTGTTGAGTCAGTTGAGTAATTAGATCCCTATTTACTACTTCTTCCACTGTAGGGACACCATTTTCCTCGCTTACAGTGGATTGTTCCGACAAATTGACATCCGCAGGTTGATGGTCACTCACGGTGCTGTCAGATTCTTGAGAATTGATCCCGGTTGGGTACTCGCTTGTCATTGCTTTACCTCTATTGGTTCTTCCAATCACTAAATAATATGGTTTACTTAATTCACCTAAAAATCGGACAAAAATCCCAAGTCGCGACGACACGATAATTTTGCCCGTTTTGACTATTTGTATATTTTGCGGGGGGAGTCTGTTCAACCACCACCACTTGGACATTATACAATTGCTATTTAGATATGGCAATGTGTTTTAAGCAAAGATAGAGGATAAGAAGAATAATAATAATATGGATGTAAAAACTACACTGTTACAAGTATAGTATATAATGTTTCTAAAGTAGGATCCTTTATTTCGGTAAAAAAGCTAAAAATAGTAAAAATATAAACTAGTATACCTTACCATGACTTACTCAGTTAAAAAACGTTTAGACAAAACTAGTGCTAGTCAAACTAACACTCTTCCCGTACTGAACAACTTAGTAAACAAACTAGTTAAATCTGGTCATATTCATAGGGAACAGATGAAACTGGCCGTGATGGAAAGTCTTGAATCTGGGAAAGTATTAACAGATGTTTTACAATCTATAGCCAGAGGGAAGTTAGATCCCCAGTTAATCAGAGAATGTAAAAAACAGCATTTATTTGAATTAAAAATACTATATGGTGTAGAATATATAGACCCAGAAGTCAGTCAAATGAACTGGAATATTATCAGAGAATTGACCGAGAGTTTAATACCAATAGATATTTGTCGTAGTTATGGATTATTACCATTAGGAAAGGAAGAAAATCAGAATCCACCCCAGGTGTTAGTAGCAATGGTTGAGCCAGATAATTTAGCAGCATGTGATTACCTTAATAGGATATTACAACCGCCAAACTGGCAGTTTAAACGTCTAGTAATTGCCGCAGAAGATTACGAAATATTAATTAATCAATACACAGATGAAGTAATCAAAGAAGCAAGAGAAAAAGAGCAAACTCAATTCACAGATATTAGCCAAGACCTAGAAAGTTTAAGTCTTGAGGTTATGGAGCAGAGACTAGAAGAAGGAGATCTAGATTTGACAGTAGCCATGAGAGAAGCTCAAGATGAGCCAATTATTAATCTTGTGAATAAAATTCTCTTTTTAGCCCTGCGAGATAGTGCTTCAGATATTCACGTTGAACCTCAAGAAGAATATTTACGAATTCGGTTTCGCAACGATGGGGTACTGCGGGAATCGGAATCTATTCCCCCCATTCCCAAACATATTATTCCTGCAGTTACCGCGCGAATTAAAATTATCTCCAATCTAGATATCGCCGAAAAAAGATTGCCCCAAGATGGCAGAATTCGCAGAGTATTTGATGGTAGAAAGGTAGATATCCGAGTCAGCACCTTACCCAACCGCTACGGAGAAAAAATCTGTCTGAGGATTTTAGACAATTCCTCCACTAAATTACCCCTAGATCAGATAATTACTGATCCCCATACTTTGCAGGTATTTAAAAATATTATTCATAAACCCCTAGGTTTAATTTTAGTTACAGGTCCAACCGGTTCTGGAAAAACTACCTCCTTATATTCTGCTCTAGCAGAATTAAATGATCCGGGAATTAATATTAGTACAGTTGAAGATCCCGTAGAATACAGTTTACCGGGACTGACTCAAGTACAGGTAATCAGAGAAAAGGGATTAGACTTTACCACAGTTCTGCGAGCTTTTCTGCGACAAGACCCAGACGTGTTATTGGTGGGAGAAACACGAGATGGGGAAACTGCGAAAACTGCAATTGAAGCAGCACTAACCGGACATCTAGTATTCACTACCTTGCATACTATAGATGCTGCAGGAGCGATCGCCCGCTTGCTAGAAATGGGTATTGAACCATTTATGATTTCTAGTTCTCTAATTGGTGTATTAGCCCAGAGGTTAGTGCGTAGACTGTGTCCCACATGTCGAATTCCCTATACTCCTACAGTTCAAGAACTAGGGAGATATGGTTTATCCCTAGCGCAAGAAGGCAATGTCATTTTCTATAAAGCTAATACCATATCATCAGAACTAATAGGAAAAAGCCCAAATAAAATCAAAATTTGTCCTAACTGTTATGGTACTGGCTACAAAGGGC
Organism: Cylindrospermopsis sp. CR12; assembly: GCF_001432185.1. Taxonomy (NCBI): domain Bacteria; kingdom Bacillati; phylum Cyanobacteriota; class Cyanophyceae; order Nostocales; family Aphanizomenonaceae; genus Cylindrospermopsis; species Cylindrospermopsis sp. CR12. The sequence goes on from NZ_LMVE01000121.1 coordinate 18,900, forward strand.
GTTGTGGAGTGTATGAAGTTATGACAATTACGCAAAAAATACAAAGTTTAATTAATCAAGAAGCTGACACAGCCAAAATTAAAGAAGCAGCTTTAGAAGAGGGAATGATAACCCTATTGGGTTATAGTCTCAATCTAGTTCGTCAAGGTATAACGACCTTAGAAGAAGTGGAGCGGGTGGTATATACAGATAGGGAATTAAAAGTCTCACGACAGAATAGTCTCACATGTCAATGTTGTGATGCTACCCTAAAACCAGAGTGGTTAGATTGTCCTTATTGTTTGACCCCCAGATTAATTAATTAAGAAATCTCCTATTATACATTAGAGCTGTTGGGAAATAAAAGCATATTTCCGGATGACAGAACTTCCCCCATCCCGATTGAATTTATGCTGCATCTAAGCATCTAAATAGAAGTTCCATA
>NZ_LMVE01000121.1:19558-62341 GCF_001432185.1 Cylindrospermopsis sp. CR12
TCGTTTCTCCCTTGTGCTGACTATAATCTGCTTGCATGTATGCCGCTTTTTCTTGCCAGAGTAATACTCTTTTTAGCGTTCTCGGTTTTGAGGACGCTGGACTGGACGCTCCGTACCATCCACAATCACCTCCTTCACATCTGGAAACCTTTTGGTGAATTCCTGCTCCTGAGTTTGCGTGCTGGCAAAACTTGCTTTTCTCCTAAAGTGGTTTCTAGCACAGACAGTAGTCGATGTACCCAATCATGAGCACAGGAGCGGTCAAAGTTGAACAACACACTCAGCAAGTCAAACGTCGGATAACATTTGCAGTACAGCAGGATATAAAATAGTTTTTCCTCTATACTTCTGAGTGTAGGCTTGCGTCCGCCCCCGGGCGCACGTTTGCGGTTTGCTAAGGAGTTGAACACGGTGCGTTCATAGGTATCAGCAAACTGAGATAACAGCTCGTTGAATGCTTGGCGGTTAAGTCCAGTCATTGCTCGTAGCAGTCGCTCTTGATTCAGGACGCGGTCTAACTTCAACATTAATGTCACCCTACTTGTCTGCTTGATTATTATCCCTTATTTTCCAACAACTCTAATAGTTGTATGATGAACGCCTTTATCGCGTTCAATTGCTCTAAATCCCATACCGTTAAAATAAGAGCGCAGGCAACTTTGTTTAACTTCTTCTGAATAGCCTTTAGGTGGACTATAGACATCGATAAATTGACGACCACAATCAACACAAATGTGATTTTGTTTACCTCGACGTTTGCCATTCTTTCTGATTTTGGAAGACCCGCAGTTTGGACAATGCACAGTAGATTACCTCAATTCATACCTCTATTATGCAACGCCTCTTTTTTCCCAAAAACTATTGGGACTATGATTAGATGGTTTGGAGAAATAGTCGGTTATTTTAATGGCAGAACTACGAGTGGTATTGTAGAAGGTATTAATAATAAACTCAAGTTGATTAAACGACTGGGATATGGATTTCGTAACTTCAACAATTTTCGTCTACGCAGTTTATTACACTGGCACCTTTCTATTAATTGTCCATAAAACAGGCGCAAGAACCGAAAAAATTAGGGATAGAGACTTATGCTGGACGGATTCAACAACATCAGGACAATTACCCACGTCAGAGTGATTTTAGCTTTGCTGTCTACGGACAATTATGGATTTATGGCATGGAACTATGGGCTGATTTAGCTCTAAGCTTAATTAGTCTTAAACCTCATAAACGCCTCTTTTTCAAGCGTGGCTTTCAGGCTCTATCCCTTATGAAACAAGCTGTTTGACCACTTTGTCACCCGGTAAGGAGAAAAACCTTAAACCCAAGCAGAAAAAATTAGCCCGTAAAAAAAAGGGAAGTAAATCAAGGAAATATAGGGTAATATATTTTTCACAAGTTTATCAATTGTAATCTACTTGATTCAGTAAATTAATTAAGGTGTTGAAGAGATGCAAACAAGAATTGTAAATAGCTGGAATGAGTGGGATGAACTAAAGGAGATGGTTGTCGGGATTGCAGATGGTGCTTATTTTGAACCAACTGAGCCAGGTAACCGCCCTGCTTTACGCGATAAGAACATTGCCAAAATGTTCTCTTTTCCCAGGGGTCCGAAAAAGCAAGAGGTAACAGAGAAAGCTAATGAGGAGTTGAATGGGCTGGTAGCGCTTCTAGAATCACAGGGCGTAACTGTACGCCGCCCAGAGAAACATAACTTTGGCCTGTCTGTGAAGACACCATTCTTTGAGGTAGAGAATCAATATTGTGCGGTCTGCCCACGTGATGTTATGATCACCTTTGGGAACGAAATTCTCGAAGCAACTATGTCACGGCGGTCACGCTTCTTTGAGTATTTACCCTATCGCAAACTAGTCTATGAATATTGGCATAAAGATCCAGATATGATCTGGAATGCTGCGCCTAAACCGACTATGCAAAATGCCATGTACCGCGAAGATTTCTGGGAGCGTCCGATGGAAGATCGATTTGAGAGTATGCATGATTTTGAGTTCTGCGTCACCCAGGATGAGGTGATTTTTGACGCAGCAGACTGTAGCCGCTTTGGCCGTGATATTTTTGTGCAGGAGTCAATGACGACTAATCGTGCAGGGATTCGCTGGCTCAAACGGCATTTAGAGCCGCGTCGCTTCCGCGTGCATGATATTCACTTCCCACTAGATATTTTCCCATCCCACATTGATTGTACTTTTGTCCCCTTAGCACCTGGGGTTGTGTTAGTGAATCCAGATCGCCCCATCAAAGAGGGTGAAGAGAAACTCTTCATGGATAACGGTTGGCAATTCATCGAAGCACCCCTCCCCACTTCCACCGACGATGAGATGCCTATGTTCTGCCAGTCCAGTAAGTGGTTGGCGATGAATGTGTTAAGCATTTCCCCCAAGAAGGTCATCTGTGAAGAGCAAGAGCATCCGCTTCATGAGTTGCTAGATAAACACGGCTTTGAGGTCTATCCAATTCCCTTTCGCAATGTCTTTGAGTTTGGCGGTTCGCTCCATTGTGCCACCTGGGATATCCATCGCACGGGAACCTGTGAGGATTACTTCCCTAAACTAAACTATACGCCGGTAACTGCATCAACCAATGGCGTTTCTCGCTTCATCATTTAGTAGGTTTTATAGTTATGCAAAAGAGAGAAAGCCCACAGATACTATTTGATGGGAATGGAACACAATCTGAGTTTCCAGATAGTTGCATTCACCACTTGTTCGAGGATCAAGCTGCAAAGCGACCGGATGCGATCGCTCTCATTGACGGTGAGCAATCCCTTACCTACGGGGAACTAAATGTACGCGCTAACCACCTAGCCCAGCATCTCTTGTCCCTAGGCTGTCAACCCGATGACCTCCTCGCCATCTGCATCGAGCGTTCGGCAGAACTCTTTATTGGTTTGTTGGGTATCCTAAAAGCCGGATGTGCTTATGTGCCTTTGGATGTAGGCTATCCTGGCGATCGCATAGAGTATATGTTGCGGGATTCGGATGCGCGTATTTTACTAACCTCAACAGATGTCGCTAAGAAACTTGCCTTAACCATACCTGCATTGCAAGAGTGCCAAACCGTCTATTTAGATCAAGAGATATTTGAGTATGATTTTCATTTTTTAGCGATAGCTAAACTATTACATAACCAATACTTGAGATTATTACATTTTTATTTTTATACCTTGATTCAGCAATGCCAGGCAAATTCGGTTTCCCAAGGGATTCAGACACAGGTTCTCCCCAATAATCTCGCTTACTGCATTTACACCTCTGGCTCTACCGGAAATCCCAAAGGGATCTTGATGGAACATCGCTCACTGGTGAATATGCTTTGGTGGCATCAGCAAACGCGGCCTTCGGTTCAGGGTGTTAGGACGCTGCAATTTTGTGCAGTCAGCTTTGACTTTTCCTGCCATGAAATTTTTTCTACCCTCTGTCTTGGCGGGATATTGGTCTTGGTGCCAGAGGCAGTGCGCCAAAATCCCTTTGCATTGGCTGAGTTCATCAGTCAACAGAAAATTGAAAAATTGTTTCTTCCCGTTATAGCATTACTACAGTTGGCCGAAGCTGTAAATGGGAATAAAAGCACCTCCCTCGCGCTTTGCGAAGTTATCACTACCGGGGAGCAGATGCAGATCACACCTGCTGTCGCCAACCTCTTTCAGAAAACCGGGGCGATGTTGCATAATCACTACGGGGCAACAGAATTTCAAGATGCCACCACTCATACCCTCAAGGGCAATCCAGAGGGCTGGCCAACACTGGTGCCAGTGGGTCGTCCACTGCACAATGTTCAAGTGTATATTCTGGATGAGGCACAGCAACCTGTACCTCTTGGTGGAGAGGGTGAATTCTGTATTGGTGGTATTGGACTGGCTCGTGGCTATCACAATTTGCCTGACCTAACGAATGAAAAATTTATTCCCAATCCATTTGGGGCTAATGAGAACGCTAAAAAACTCTACCGCACAGGGGACTTGGCACGCTACCTACCCGACGGCACGATTGAGCATTTAGGACGGATAGACCACCAGGTTAAGATCCGAGGTTTCCGCGTGGAATTGGGGGAAATTGAGTCCGTGCTGGCAAGTCACCAAGCTGTGCGTGAATGTGCCGTTGTGGCACGGAAGATTGCAGGTCATACACAGTTGGTAGGGTATATCATAGCAAAGGATACACTTAATCTCAGTTTCGACAAACTTGAACCTATCCTGCGTCAATATTCGGAAGAGGTGCTGCCAGAATACATGATACCCACTCGGTTCATCAATATCAGTAATATGCCGTTGACTCCCAGTGGTAAACTTGACCGCAGGGCATTACCTGATCCCAAAGGCGATCGCCCTGCATTGTCTACCCCACTTGTCAAGCCTCGTACCCAGACAGAGAAACGTTTAGCAGAGATTTGGGGCAGTTATCTTGCTGTAGATATTGTGGGAACCCACGACAATTTCTTTGATCTAGGCGGTACGTCACTGCTATTGACTCAAGCGCACAAATTCCTGTGCGAGACCTTTAATATTAATTTGTCCGCTGTCTCACTCTTTCAATATCCCACAATTCAGACATTGGCACAATATATTGATTGCCAAGGAGACACAACCTCAAGCGATACAGCATCCAGGCACAAGAAAGTACGTAAAAAGCAGTCCGGTGACAGCAACGATATTGCCATCATCAGTGTGGCAGGTCGCTTTCCGGGTGCTGAAACGATTGAGCAGTTCTGGCATAATCTCTGTAATGGTGTTGAATCCATCACCCTTTTTAGTGATGATGAGCTAGAGCAGACTTTGCCTGAGTTATTTAATAATCCCGCTTATGTCAAAGCAGGTGCGGTGCTAGAAGGCGTTGAATTATTTGATGCTACCTTTTTTGGCTACAGCCCCAAAGAAGCTGCGGTGACAGACCCTCAGCAACGGATTTTGCTAGAGTGTGCCTGGGAAGCATTTGAACGGGCTGGCTACAACCCCGAAACCTATCCAGAACCAGTTGGTGTTTATGCTGGTTCAAGCCTGAGTACCTATCTGCTTAACAATATTGGCTCTGCTTTAGGCATAATTACCGAGCAACCCTTTATTGAAACGGATATGGAGCAGTTTCAGGCTAAAATTGGCAATGACCGGAGCTATCTTGCTACACGCATCTCTTACAAGCTGAATCTCAAGGGTCCAAGCGTCAATGTGCAGACCGCCTGCTCAACCTCGTTAGTTGCGGTTCACATGGCCTGTCAGAGTCTCATTAGTGGAGAGTGTCAAATGGCTTTAGCCGGTGGTATTTCTGTGGTTGTACCACAGAAGGGGGGCTATCTCTACGAAGAAGGCATGGTTCGTTCCCAGGATGGTCATTGTCGCGCCTTTGATGCCGAAGCCCAAGGGACTATATTTGGCAATGGCGGCGGCTTGGTTTTGCTTAAACGGTTGCAGGATGCACTGGACGATAACGACAACATTATGGCAGTCATCAAAGCCACAGCCATCAACAACGACGGTGCGCTCAAGATGGGCTACACAGCACCGAGCGTGGATGGGCAAGCTGATGTAATTAGCGAGGCGATTGCTATCGCTGACATAGATGCAAGCACCATTGGCTATGTAGAAGCTCATGGCACAGCCACCCAATTGGGTGATCCGATTGAAGTAGCAGGGTTAGCAAGGGCATTTCAGCGTAGTACGGACAGCGTCCTTGGTAAACAACAATGCGCTATTGGATCAGTTAAAACTAATATTGGCCACTTAGATGAGGCGGCAGGCATTGCCGGACTGATAAAGGCTGCTCTAGCTCTACAATATGGACAGATTCCACCGAGCTTGCACTATGCCAATCCTAATCCACGGATTGATTTTGACGCAACCCCATTTTTTGTCAACACAGAACTACGCGAATGGTCAAGGAATGGTTATCCTCGGCGGGCGGGGGTGAGTTCTTTTGGTGTGGGTGGAACTAACAGCCATATTGTGCTGGAGGAGTCGCCTGTAAAGCAACCCACATTGTTCTCTTCTTTGCCAGAACGCAGTCATCATCTGCTGACGCTTTCTGCCCATACACAAGAGGCTTTGCATGAGTTGGTGCAACGCTACATCCAACATAACGAGACACACCTTGATATTAACTTAGGCGACCTCTGTTTCACAGCCAATACGGGACGCAAGCATTTTGAGCATCGCCTAGCGGTTGTAGCCGAATCAATCCCTGGCTTACAGGCACAACTGGAAACTGCACAGACTGCGATTTCAGCACAGAAAAAAAATGCCCCGCCGACGATCGCATTCCTGTTTACAGGTCAAGGCTCACAATACATTAACATGGGGCGCACCCTCTACGATACTGAATCAACATTCCGTGCAGCCCTTGACCGATGTGAAACCATTCTCCAAAATTTAGGGATCGAGTCCATTCTCTCCGTTATTTTTGGTTCATCTGAGCATGGACTCTCATTAGATGACACAGCCTATACCCAGCCCGCACTCTTTGCCATCGAATACGCGCTCTATCAATTATGGAAGTCGTGGGGCATCCAGCCCTCAGTGGTGATAGGTCATAGTGTAGGTGAATATGTGTCCGCTTGTGTGGCGGGAGTCTTTAGCTTAGAGGATGGGTTGAAACTGATTGCAGAACGAGGACGACTGATACAGGCACTTCCTCGTGATGGGAGCATGGTTTCCGTGATGGCAAGCGAGAAGCGTATTGCAGATATCATTTTACCTTATGGGGGACAGGTAGGGATCGCCGCGATTAATGGCCCACAAAGTGTTGTAATTTCTGGGCAACAGCAAGCGATTGATGCTATTTGTGCCATCTTGGAAACTGAGGGCATCAAAAGCAAGAAGCTAAACGTCTCCCATGCCTTCCACTCGCCGCTAGTGGAAGCAATGTTAGACTCTTTCTTGCAGGTTGCACAAGAGGTCACTTACTCGCAACCTCAAATCAAGCTTATCTCTAATGTAACGGGAACATTGGCAAGCCATGAATCTTGTCCCGATGAACTTCCGATCACCACCGCAGAGTATTGGGTACGTCATGTGCGACAGCCCGTCCGGTTTGCGGCGGGAATGGAGAGCCTTGAGGGTCAAGGGGTAAACGTATTTATAGAAATCGGTCCTAAACCTGTTCTTTTAGGCATGGGACGCGACTGCTTGCCTGAACAAGAGGGACTTTGGTTGCCTAGTTTGCGCCCAAAACAGGATGATTGGCAACAGGTGTTAAGTAGTTTGCGTGATCTATACTTAGCAGGTGTAACCGTAGATTGGAGCAGTTTCGATCAGGGGTATGCTCGTCGCCGTGTGCCACTACCGACTTATCCTTGGCAGCGAGAGCGGCATTGGGTAGAGCCAATTATTCGTCAACGGCAATCAGTATTACAAGCCACAAATACCACCAAGCTAACTCGTAACGCCAGCGTGGCGCAGCATCCTCTGCTTGGTCAACGGCTGCATTTGTCGCGGACTCAAGAGATTTACTTTCAAACCTTCATCCACTCCGACTTCCCAATATGGGTTGCTGATCATAAAGTATTTGGAAATGTCATCATTCCGGGTGTCGCCTATTTTGAGATGGCACTGGCAGCAGGGAAGGCACTTAAACCAGACAGTATATTTTGGCTCGAAGATGTATCCATCGCCCAAGCACTGATTATTCCCGATGAAGGGCAAACTGTGCAAATAGTATTAAGCCCACAGGAAGAGTCAGCTTATTTTTTTGAAATCCTCTCTTTAGAAAAAGAAAACTCTTGGGTGCTTCATGCCTCTGGTAAGCTAGTCGCCCAAGAGCAAGTGCTAGAAACCGAGCCAATTGACTTGATTGCGTTACAGGCACATTGTTCCGAAGAAGTGTCAGTAGATGTGCTATATCAGGAAGAAATGGCGCGCCGGCTGGATATGGGTCCAATGATGCGTGGGGTGAAGCAGCTTTGGCGTTATCCGCTCTCCTTTGCCAAAAGTCATGATGCGATCGCACTCGCCAAGGTCAGCTTGCCAGAAATCTTGCTTCATGAGTCCAATGCCTACCAATTCCATCCTGTAATCTTGGATGCGGGGCTGCAAATGATAACGGTCTCTTATCCTGAAGCAAACCAAGGCCAGACTTATGTACCTGTTGGTATAGAGGGTCTACAAGTCTATGGTCGTCCCAGTTCAGAACTTTGGTGTCGCGCCCAATATCGGCCTCCTTTGGATACAGATCAAAGGCAGGGTATTGATTTGCTGCCAAAGAAATTGATTGCAGACTTGCATCTATTTGATACCCAGGGTCGTGTGGTTGCCATCATGTTTGGTGTGCAATCTGTCCTTGTGGGACGGGAAGCAATGTTGCGATCGCAAGATACTTGGCGAAATTGGCTTTATCAAGTCCTGTGGAAACCTCAAGCCTGTTTTGGACTTTTACCGAATTACCTGCCAACCCCAGATAAGATTCGGAAACGCCTGGAAACAAAGTTAGCGACATTGATCATCGAAGCTAATTTGGCGACTTATGCGATCGCCTATACCCAACTGGAAAGGTTAAGTCTAGCTTACGTTGTGGCGGCTTTCCGACAAATGGGCTGGCTGTTTCAACCCGGTGAGCGTTTTTCCACCGCCCAGAAGGTATCAGCGTTAGGAATCGTTGATCAACATCGGCAACTATTCGCTCGTTTGCTCGACATTCTAGCCGAAGCAGACATACTCCGCAGCGAAAACTTGATGACGATATGGGAAGTCATTTCATACCCGGAAACGATTGATATACAGGTACTTCTTGACGACCTCGAAGCCAAAGAAGCAGAAGCCGAAGTCACACTGGTTTCCCGTTGCAGTGCAAAATTGGCCGAAGTATTACAAGGAAAATGTGACCCCATACAGTTGCTCTTTCCCGTAGGGGACACAACAACGTTAAGCAAACTCTATCGTGAAGCCCCAGTTTTGGGTGTTACTAATACTCTAGTCCAAGAAGCGCTTCTTTCCGCCCTGGAGCAGTTGCCGCCGGAACGTGGTTGGCGAATTTTAGAGATTGGTGCTGGAACAGGTGGAACCACAGCCTACTTGTTACCGCATCTGCCTGGGGATCAGACAAAATATGTCTTTACCGATATTAGTGCCTTTTTTCTTGCCAAAGCGGAAGAGCGTTTTAAAGATTACCCGTTTGTACGTTATCAGGTATTAGATATCGAACAAGCACCACAGGCGCAAGGATTTGAACCCCAAATATACGATTTAATCGTAGCAGCGGATGTCTTGCATGCTACTAGTGACCTGCGTCAAACTCTTGTACATATCCGGCAATTATTAGCGCCGGGCGGGATGTTGATCCTGATGGAAGACAGCGAACCCGCACGCTGGGCTGATTTAACCTTTGGCTTAACAGAAGGCTGGTGGAAGTTTACAGACCATGACTTACGCCCCAACCATCCGCTATTGTCTCCTGAGCAGTGGCAAATCTTGTTGTCAGAAATGGGATTTAGTCAAACAACCGCCTTATGGCCAAAAATAGATAGCCCCCATAAATTGCCACGGGAGGCGGTGATTGTGGCGCGTAATGAACCAGCCATCAGAACACCCCGAAGATGGCTGCTCTTGGCTGACGAGGAGATTGGTGGACTACTAGCCAAACAGCTACGTGAAGAAGGAGAAGATTGTATACTCCTCTTGCCAGGGGAAAAGTACACAGAGAGAGATTCACAAACGTTTACAATCAATCCTGGAGATATTGAAGAGTGGCAACAGTTATTGAACCGAGTACCGAACATACAAGAAATTGTACATTGTTGGAGTATGGTTTCCACTGACTTAGATAGAGCCACTATTTTCAGTTGCAGCAGTACGCTGCATTTAGTTCAAGCATTAGCAAACTATCCAAAAAACCCTCGCTTGTCACTTGTCACCCTAGGCGCACAAGCCGTTAACGAACATCATGTTCAAAATGTAGTTGGAGCAGCCCTCTGGGGCATGGGAAAGGTAATTGCACTCGAACACCCAGAGCTACAAGTAGCACAAATGGATTTAGACCCAAATGGGAAGGTTAAGGCGCAAGTAGAAGTGCTTAGGGATGAACTTCTCGCCAGAAAAGACCCTGCATCAGCAATGTCTGTGCCTGATCTGCAAACACGACCTCATGAAAAGCAAATAGCCTTTCGTGAGCAAACACGTTATGTGGCAAGACTTTCGCCCTTAGACCGCCCCAATCCTGGAGAGAAAGGCACACAAGAGGCTCTTACCTTCCGTGATGATGGCAGCTATCTGATTGCTGGTGGTTTAGGCGGACTGGGGTTAGTGGTGGCTCGTTTTCTGGTTACAAATGGGGCTAAATACCTTGTGCTAGTCGGACGACGTGGTGCGAGGGAGGAACAGCAAGCTCAATTAAGCGAACTAGAGCAACTCGGAGCTTCCGTGAAAGTTTTACAAGCCGATATTGCTGATGCAGAACAACTAGCCCAAGCACTTTCAGCAGTAACCTACCCACCATTACGGGGTGTTATTCATGCGGCAGGTACATTGAACGATGGGATTCTACAGCAGCAAAGTTGGCAAGCCTTTAAAGAAGTGATGAATCCCAAGGTAGCAGGTGCGTGGAACCTACATATACTGACAAAAAATCAGCCTTTAGACTTCTTTGTCCTGTTCTCCTCCGCCACCTCTTTGTTAGGTAACGCTGGACAAGCCAATCACGCCGCCGCAAATGCTTTCCTTGATGGGTTAGCCTCCTATCGTCGTCACTTAGGACTACCGAGCCTCTCGATTAATTGGGGGACATGGAGCGAAGTGGGAATTGCGGCTCGACTTGGACTAGATAAGTTGTCCAGCAAACAGGGAGAGGGAACCATTACGCTAGGACAGGGCTTACAAATTCTTGAGCAGTTGCTCAAAGACGAGAATGGGGTGTATCAAGTGGGTGTCATGCCTATCAACTGGACACAATTCTTAGCAAGGCAATTGACTCCGCAGCCGTTCTTCAGCGATGCCATGAAGAGTATTGACACCTCTGTAGGTAAACTAACCTTGCAGGAGCGGGACTCTTGCCCCCAAGGTTACGGGCATAATATTCGAGAGCAATTAGAGAACGCTCCGCCCAAAGAGGGTCTGACTCTCTTGCAGGCTCATGTTCGGGAGCAGGTTTCCCAAGTTTTGGGGATAGACACGAAGACATTATTGGCAGAACAAGACGTGGGTTTCTTTACCCTGGGGATGGATTCGCTGACCTCTGTCGAGTTAAGAAACAGGTTACAAGCCAGTTTGGGCTGCTCTCTTTCTTCCACTTTGGCTTTTGACTATCCAACACAACAGGCTCTTGTGAATTATCTTGCCAATGAATTGCTGGGAACCCCTGAGCAGCTACAAGAGCCTGAATCTGATGAAGAAGATCAGATATCGTCAATGGATGATATCGTGCAGTTGCTGTCCGCGAAACTAGAGATGGAAATTTAAGCCCATGGATGAAAAACTAAGAACATACGAACGATTAATCAAGCAATCCTATCACAAGATAGAGGCTCTGGAAGCTGAAGTTAACAGGTTGAAGCAAACCCAACGTGAACCTATCGCCATCGTCGGCATGGGCTGTCGTTTTCCTGGTGCGAATAGTCCAGAAGCGTTTTGGCAGTTGTTGTGTGATGGGGTTGATGCTATTCGTGAGATACCAAAAAATCGATGGGTTGTTGATGCCTACATAGATGAAAATTTGGACCGCGCAGACAAGACATCAATGCGATTTGGCGGGTTTGTCGAGCAACTTGAGAAGTTTGATGCCCAATTCTTTGGCATATCACCGCGAGAAGCGGTTTCTCTTGACCCTCAGCAACGTTTGTTATTAGAAGTAAGTTGGGAAGCACTGGAAAATGCAGCGGTGATACCACCTTCGGCAACAGGCGTATTCGTCGGTATTAGTAACCTTGATTATCGTGAAACGCTCTTGAAGCAAGGAGCAATTGGTACTTATTTTGCTTCGGGTAATGCCCATAGCACAGCCAGTGGTCGCTTGTCTTACTTTCTCGGTCTGACAGGCCCCTGTCTCTCGATAGATACAGCTTGTTCTTCGTCGTTGGTCGCTGTACATCAGTCACTGATAAGTCTGCGTCAGCGAGAATGTGACTTAGCGTTGGTTGGGGGAGTCCATCGGCTGATAGCCCCAGAGGAAAGTGTCTCGTTAGCAAAAGCCCATATGTTATCTCCCGATGGTCGTTGCAAAGTCTTTGATGCGTCGGCAAACGGGTATGTCCGAGCCGAAGGATGTGGCATGATAGTCCTCAAACGATTATCGGACGCGCAAGCTGATGGGGATAAAATCTTGGCGTTGATTCGCGGGTCAGCCATAAATCAAGACGGTCGCACGAGTGGCTTGACTGTTCCAAATGGTCCCCAACAAGCCGACGTGATTCGCCAAGCCCTCGCCAATAGCGGCATAAGACCAGAACAAGTTAACTATGTAGAAGCTCATGGCACAGGGACTTCCCTAGGAGACCCGATTGAGGTCGGCGCGTTGGGAACGATCTTTAATCAACGCTCCCAACCTTTAATTATTGGTTCAGTTAAAACAAATATTGGGCATCTAGAAGCAGCAGCAGGGATTGCTGGACTGATTAAAGTCGTCCTTGCCATGCAGCATGGAGAAATTCCACCTAATTTACACTTTCACCAGCCCAATCCTCGCATTAACTGGGATAAATCGCCAATCAGGATCCCCACAGAACGAACAGCTTGGCCTACTGGCGATCGCATCGCAGGGATAAGTTCTTTCGGCTTTAGTGGCACTAATTCTCATGTCGTGTTAGAGGAAGCCCCAAAAATAGAGCCGTCTACTTTAGAGATTCATTCAAAGCAGTATGTTTTTACCTTATCAGCAGCGACACCTCAAGCACTACAAGAACTTACTCAGCGTTATGTAACTTATCTCACTGAACACTTACAAGAGAGTCTGGCGGATATTTGCTTTACAGCCAACACAGGGCGCAAACACTTTAGACATCGCTTTGCAGTAGTAGCAGAGTCTAAAACCCAGTTGCGCCAACAATTGGAAACGTTTGCCCAATCGGGAGAGGGGCAGGGGAAGAGGACATCTCTCTCAAAAATAGCTTTTCTCTTTACAGGTCAAGGCTCACAGTATGTGGGGATGGGGCAAGAACTTTATGAGAGCCAACCCACCTTCCGGCAAACCATTGACCGATGTGATGAGATTCTTCGTTCACTGTTGGGCAAATCAATCCTCTCAATACTCTATCCCAGCCAACAAATGGGATTGGAAACGCCATCCCAAATTGATGAAACCGCTTATACTCAACCCACTCTTTTTTCTCTTGAATATGCACTGGCGCAGTTGTGGCGCTCCTGGGGTATTGAGCCTGATGTGGTGATGGGGCATAGTGTGGGAGAATATGTGGCCGCTTGTGTGGCGGGTGTCTTTTCTTTAGAGGATGGACTCAAACTAATTGCTGAAAGAGGCCGTCTGATGCAAGAATTGCCTCCCGATGGGGCGATGGTTTCAGTTATGGCCAATAAATCGCGCATAGAGCAAGCAATTCAATCTGTCAGCCGAGAGGTTTCTATTGCGGCCATCAATGGACCTGAGAGTGTGGTTATCTCTGGTAAAAGGGAGATATTACAACAGATTACCGAACATCTGGTTGCCGAAGGCATTAAGACACGCCAACTGAAGGTCTCTCATGCCTTTCACTCACCATTGATGGAGCCAATATTAGGTCAGTTCCGCCGAGTTGCCAATACCATCACCTATCGGCCACCGCAAATTAACCTTGTCTCAAATGTCACAGGCGGACAGGTGTATAAAGAAATCGCTACTCCCGATTATTGGGTGAGACATCTGCAAGAGACTGTCCGTTTTGCGGATGGGGTTAAGGTGTTACATGAACAGAATGTCAATTTCATGCTCGAAATTGGTCCCAAACCCACACTGCTGGGCATGGTTGAGTTACAAAGTTCTGAGAATCCATTTTCTATGCCAATGATGATGCCCAGTTTGCGTCAGAATCGTAGTGACTGGCAGCAGATGTTGGAGAGCTTGAGTCAACTCTATGTTCATGGTGTTGAGATTGACTGGATCGGTTTTAATAAAGACTATGTGCGACATAAAGTTGTCCTGCCGACATACCCATGGCAGAAGGAGCGTTACTGGGTAGAATTGGATCAACAGAAGCACGCCGCTAAAAATCTACATCCTCTACTGGACAGGTGCATGAAGCTGCCTCGTCATAACGAAACAATTTTTGAGAAAGAATTTAGTCTAGAGACATTGCCCTTTCTTGCTGACTATCGCATTTATGGTTCAGTTGTGTCGCCAGGTGCAAGTTATCTATCAATGATACTAAGTATTGCCGAGTCGTATGCAAATGGTCATTTGAATGGAGGGAATAGTGCAAAGCAAACCACTTATTTACTAAAGGATGTCACATTACCAGTACCTCTTGTGATCTCTGATGAGGCAAATTACATGGTGCAAGTTGCTTGTTCTCTCTCTTGTGCTGCGCCACACAATCGTGGCGACGAGACGCAGTTTGAATTGTTCAGTTTTGCTGAGAATGTACCTGAAAGTAGCAGTATAAATGCTGATTTTCAGACACCCATTATTCATGCAAAAGGGCAATTTAAGCTTGAAGATACAGCACCTCCTAAAGTGGAGCTAGAAGAACTACAAGCGGGTTGTCCCCAAGAAATTGATCTCAACCTTTTCTATCAAACATTCACAGACAAAGGTTTTGTTTTTGGATCTCGTTTTCGCTGGTTAGAACAAATCTGGGTGGGCGATGGAGAAGCATTGGCGCGTCTGCGACAACCGGAAAGTATTGAATCGTTTAAAGGATATGTGATTCATCCCGGTTTGTTGGATGCCTGTACACAAGTCCCATTTGCAATTTCGTCTGACGATGAAAATAGGCAATCAGAAACGACAATGCCCTTTGCGCTGAATGAATTACGTTGTTATCAGCCTGCAAACGGACAAATGTGGTGGGTTCATGCAACAGAAAAAGATAGATATACATGGGATGTTTCTCTGTTTGATGAGAGCGGGCAAGTTATTGCGGAATTTATAGGTTTAGAAGTTCGTGCTGCTATGCCCGAAGGCTTACTAAGGGCAGACTTTTGGCATAACTGGCTCTATACAGTGAATTGGCGATCGCAACCTCTACAAATCCCAGAGGTGCTGGATATTAATAAGACAGGTGCAGAAACATGGCTTCTTTTTGCACAACCAGAGGGAATAGGAGCGGACTTAGCCGAATATTTGCAGAGCCAAGGAAAGCACTGTGTTTTTGTAGTGCCTGGGAGTGAGTATACAGTGACCGAGCAACACATTGGACGCACTGGACATCTTGATGTGACGAAACTGACAAAAATTGTCACGATCAATCCTGCTTCTCCTCATGACTATAAATATTTTTTAGAAACTCTGACGGACATTAGATTACCTTGTGAACATATACTCTATTTATGGAATCGTTATGATTTAACAAATACTTCTAATCATCGGACAGAATTGACTGTACCAGATATAGTCTTAAACTTATGTACTAGTCTTACTTATTTAGTACAAGCCCTTAGCCACATGGGTTTTTCCCCGAAATTATGGCTAATTACACAAAATAGTCAAGCGGTTGGTAGTGACTTAGCGAATTTAGAAATCGAACAATCCCCATTATGGGCATTGGGTCGAAGCATCCGCGCCGAACACCCTGAATTTGATTGCCGTTGTTTAGATTTTGACACGCTCTCAAATATCGCACCACTCTTGTTGAAAGAGATGCAAGCTATAGACTATGAATCTCAAATTGCTTACCGACAAGGAACGCGCTATGTTGCACGACTAATTCGTAATCAATCAGAATGTCACGCACCGATTCAAACAGGAATCCGTCCTGATGGCAGCTATTTGATTACAGGTGGATTAGGCGGTCTAGGATTGCAGGTAGCACTCGCCCTTGCGGACGCTGGAGCAAGACACTTGATCCTCAATAGTCGCCGTGGTACGGTCTCCAAAGAAGCCCAGTTAATTATTGACCGACTACGCCAAGAGGATGTTAGGGTTGATTTGATTGCGGCAGATGTCTCTGATGCGGCAGATAGCGAACGACTCTTAGTAGAAAGTCAGCGCAAGACCTCTCTTCGAGGGATTGTCCATGTTGCGGGAGTCTTGGATGATGGCATCCTGCTCCAACAAAATCAAGAGCGTTTTGAAAAAGTGATGGCGGCTAAGGTACGCGGAGCTTGGCATCTGGACCAACAGAGCCAAACCCTCGATTTAGATTTCTTTGTTGCGTTCTCATCTGTTGCGTCGCTCATAGAAGAACCAGGACAAGCCAATTACGCCGCAGCGAATGCGTTTTTGGATTCATTAATGTATTATCGTCACATAAAGGGATCTAATAGCTTGAGTATCAACTGGGGGGCTTGGGCAGAAGTCGGCATGGCAGCCAATTTATCATGGGAACAACGGGGAATCGCGGCAATTTCTCCAAAGCAAGGGAGGCATATTCTCGTCCAACTTATTCAAAAACTTAATCAGCATACAATCCCCCAAGTTGCTGTACAACCGACCAATTGGGCTGAATATCTATCCCATGATGGCGTGAATGTGCCATTCTATGAATATTTTACACACCACTTGCGTAACGAAAAAGAAGCCAAATTGCGGCAAACAGCAGGCAGCACCTCAGAGGAAGTCAGTCTGCGGCAACAGCTTCAAACACTCTCAGAGAAAGACCGGGATGCCCTTTTGATGGAACATCTTCAAAAAACTGCGATCAGAGTTCTCGGTTTGGCATCTAATCAAAAAATTGATCCCTATCAGGGATTGATGAATATGGGACTAGACTCTTTGATGGCGGTTGAATTTCGGAATCACTTGATACGTAGTTTAGAACGCCCTCTGCCAGCCACTCTGCTCTTTAATTGCCCAACACTTGATTCATTGCATGATTACCTAGTCGCAAAAATGTTTGATGATGCCCCTCAGAAGGCAGAGCAAATGGCACAACCAACAACACTGACAGCACACAGCATATCAATAGAATCCAAAATAGATGATAACGAAAGCGTGGATGACATTGCACAAATGCTGGCACAAGCACTCAATATCGCCTTTGAGTAGCAATGGGCAGCCCTTAACCTTTCAAGGTGACTAATCAATAGACCTCTTGCACAATTGTTTCTGTGGTACAATAAGTGGTTTTAGGTTTTATGTATATTTGGGTGTTGTTGCGATAGCTACGCTCGCCGAAGGCATCACAAATTCAAAGATAGGCGTGTGATTCTAACTTTTAGCTTAACGGGTGACAAGGCGGCTAAAGAGCTTGTTTCATAAGGGATAGAGCCTGAAAGCCCCGTTGAAAAAAGAGGCGTTTATGAGGCTTGAGATTGATTAAATTCAGAGCTAAATCAGCCCATAATTCCATACCATAAATCCATAGTTGTCCGTAGAGACCAAAGCTAAAATCACTTTGACGTGGGTACTTGTCCTGATGTTGTTGAATCCCACATTCAGCATGAGTAAATATACTCAAAATATTTTTCCCAGCAGGTTAAGTGTTCTAATCCTAAGTCTGATATCTTATTTTTGATAAGGGACTTACCGCGTAATAGTTAAATTTTTGTATAGCCTAATTTTACTTGGTTTAAGGCTCTTTTTTGCTCTTTTGGTGAATTATTCAGGATAATCAAAGATGAGTCAGCCCAATTATGGCATTTTGATGAAAAATGCGTTGAACGAAATAAATAGCCTACGATCGCAACTAGCTGCGGTAGAAGCCCAAAAAAATGAGTCTATTGCCATTGTTGGTATGAGTTGCCGTTTTCCAGGCGGTGCAACTACTCCAGAGCATTTTTGGGTATTACTGCGCGAGGGTATATCAGCCATTACAGAAATCCCTGCTGATCGCTGGGATGTTGATAAATATTATGATGCTGACCCCACATCGTCCGGTAAAATGCATACTCGTTACGGCGGTTTTCTGAATGAAGTTGATACATTTGAGCCATCATTCTTTAATATTGCTGCCCGTGAAGCCGTTAGCATGGATCCACAGCAACGCTTGCTACTTGAAGTCAGTTGGGAAGCTCTGGAATCCGGTAATATTGTTCCTGCAACTCTTTTTGATAGTTCCACTGGTGTATTTATCGGTATTGGTGGTAGCAACTACAAATCTTTAATGATCGAAAACAGGAGTCGGATCGGGAAAACCGATTTGTATGAGTTAAGTGGCACTGATGTGAGTGTTGCTGCCGGCAGGATATCCTATGTCCTGGGTTTGATGGGTCCCAGTTTTGTGATTGATACAGCTTGTTCATCTTCTTTGGTCTCAGTTCATCAAGCCTGTCAGAGTCTGCGTCAGAGAGAATGTGATCTAGCACTAGCTGGTGGAGTCGGTTTACTCATTGATCCAGATGAGATGATTGGTCTTTCTCAAGGGGGGATGCTGGCACCTGATGGTAGTTGTAAAACATTTGATGCCAATGCAAATGGCTATGTGCGAGGCGAAGGTTGTGGGATGATTGTTCTAAAACGTCTCTCGGATGCAACAGCCGATGGGGATAATATTCTTGCCATCATTCGTGGGTCTATGGTTAATCATGATGGTCATAGCAGTGGTTTAACTGCTCCAAGAGGCCCCGCACAAGTCTCTGTCATTAAGCAAGCCTTAGATAGAGCAGGTATTGCACCGGATGCCGTAAGTTATTTAGAAGCCCATGGTACAGGCACACCCCTTGGTGATCCTATCGAGATGGATTCATTGAACGAAGTGTTTGGTCGGAGAACAGAACCACTTTGGGTCGGCTCAGTTAAGACAAATATTGGTCATTTAGAAGCCGCGTCCGGTATTGCAGGGCTGATTAAGGTTGTCTTGATGCTAAAAAACAAGCAGATTCCTCCTCACTTGCATTTCAAGACACCAAATCCATATATTGATTGGAAAAATCTCCCGGTCGAAATTCCGACCACCCTTCATGCTTGGGATGACAAGACATTGAAGGACAGAAAGCGAATTGCAGGGGTTAGTTCTTTTAGTTTCAGTGGTACTAACGCCCACATTGTATTATCTGAAGCCCCATCTAGCGAACTAATTAGTAATCATGCGGCAGTGGAAAGACCATGGCACTTGTTAACCCTTAGTGCTAAGAATGAGGAAGCGTTGGCTAACTTGGTTGGGCTTTATCAGTCATTTATTTCTACTACTGATGCAAGTCTTGCCGATATATGCTACACTGCTAATACGGCACGAACCCATTTTTCTCATCGCCTTGCTCTATCGGCTACTTCACACATCCAAATAGAGGCTCTTTTAGCCGCTTATAAGGAAGGGTCGGTGAGTTTGAGCATCAATCAAGGTTGTGTCCTTTCCAACAGTCGTGCGCCGAAGGTCGCTTTTCTCTTTACAGGTCAAGGTTCGCAATATGTGCAAATGGCTGGAGAACTTTATGAGACCCAGCCTACTTTCCGTAATTGCTTAGATCGCTGTGCCGAAATCTTGCAATCCATCTTTTCATCGAGAAACAGCCCTTGGGGAAACCCACTGCTTTCGGTATTATATCCAAACCATGAGTCAAAGGAAATTGACCAGACGGCTTATACCCAACCTGCCCTTTTTGCTGTAGAATATGCCCTAGCACAGATGTGGCGGTCGTGGGGAATCGAGCCAGATATCGTAATGGGTCATAGCATAGGTGAATATGTGGCAGCTTGTGTGGCGGGGATCTTTTCTCTGGAGGATGGTCTCAAACTTGCTGCCGAAAGAGGCCGTTTGATGCAGGCGCTACCACAAGATGGCGAGATGGTTGCTATATCGGCCTCCCTTGAGGAAGTTAAGCCGGCTATTCAATCTGACCAGCGAGTTGTGATAGCGGCGGTAAATGGACCACGAAGTGTCGTCATTTCGGGCGATCGCCAAGCTGTGCAAGTCTTCACCAACACCCTAGAAGACCAAGGAATCCGGTGCAAGAGACTGTCTGTTTCACACGCTTTCCACTCTCCATTGATGAAACCAATGGAGCAGGAGTTCGCACAGGTGGCCAGGGAAATCAACTATAGTCCTCCAAAAATAGCTCTTGTCAGTAATCTAACCGGCGACTTGATTTCACCTGAGTCTTCCCTGGAGGAAGGAGTGATCGCTTCCCCTGGTTACTGGGTAAATCATTTATGCAATCCTGTCTTGTTCGCTGATGGTATTGCAACTATGCAAGCGCAGGATGTCCAAGTCTTCCTTGAAGTTGGACCAAAACCGACCTTATCAGGACTAGTGCAACAATATTTTGACGAGGTTGCCCATAGCGATCGCCCTGTCACCATTCCCACCTTGCGCCCCAAGCAACCCAACTGGCAGACACTATTGGAGAGTTTGGGACAACTGTATGCGCTTGGTGTCCAGGTAAATTGGGCGGGCTTTGATAGAGATTACGCCAGACGCAAAGTAAGCCTACCCACCTATGCTTGGAAGCGTCAACGTTATTGGCTAGAGAAACAGTCCGCTCCACGTTTAGAAACAACACAAGTTCGTCCCGCAACTGCCATTGTAGAGCATCTTGAACAAGGCAATGTGCCGAAAATCGTGGACTTGTTAGCGGCGACGGATGTACTTTCAGGCGAAGCACGGAAATTGCTACCCAGCATCATTGAACTATTGGTTGCAAAACATCGTGAGGAAGCGACACAGAAGCCCATCTGCGATTGGCTTTATGAAGTGGTTTGGCAACCCCAGTTGCTGACCCTATCTACCTTACCTGCTGTGGAAACAGAGGGTAGACAATGGCTCATCTTCGCCGATGCTAGTGGACACGGTGAAGCACTTGCGGCTCAATTACGTCAGCAAGGGGATATAATTACGCTTGTCTATGCTGGTCTAAAATATCACTCGGCTAATAATAAACAAAATACCGGGGGGGACATCCCATATTTTCAGATTGATCCGATCCAAAGGGAGGATTATGAAAGGTTGTTTGCTGCTTTGCCTCCACTGTATGGTATTGTTCATCTTTGGAGTTTAGATATACTTAGCTTGGATAAAGTATCTAACCTAATTGAAAATGTACAATTAGGTAGTGGCACGCTATTAAATTTAATACAGACAGTCTTGCAACTTGAAACGCCCACCCCTAGCTTGTGGCTCGTGACAAAGAACGCGCAAGCTGTGCGTAAAAACGATAGCCTAGTCGGAGTGCTTCAGTCACCCTTATGGGGTATGGGTAAGGTGATAGCCTTAGAACACCCTGAACTCAACTGTGTATCAATCGACCTTGATGGTGAAGGGCTTCCAGATGAACAAGCCAAGTTTCTGGCGGCTGAACTCCGCGCCGCCTCCGAGTTCAGACATACCACCATTCCCCACGAAAGTCAAGTTGCTTGGCGTAATAGGACTCGCTATGTGTCACGGTTCAAAGGTTATCAGAAGCATCCCGCGCCCTCATCAAAAATGCCTATTCGACCAGATGCCACTTATTTGATCACGGGCGGCTTTGGTGGTTTGGGCTTGCTTGTGGCTCGTTGGATGGTTGAACAGGGGGCTACCCATCTATTTCTGATGGGACGCAGCCAACCCAAACCAGCCGCCCAAAAACAACTGCAAGAGATAGCCGCGCTGGGTGCAACAGTGACGGTGGTGCAAGCCGATGTTGGCATCCGCTCCCAAGTAGCCAATGTGTTGGCACAGATTGATAAGGCATATCCTTTGGCTGGTATTATTCATACTGCCGGTGTATTAGACGACGGAATCTTATTGCAGCAAAATTGGGCGCGTTTTAGCAAGGTGTTCGCCCCCAAACTAGAGGGAGCTTGGCATCTACATACACTGACTGAAGAGATGCCGCTTGATTTCTTTATTTGTTTTTCCTCAACAGCAGGATTGCTGGGCAGTGGTGGACAAGCTAACTATGCTGCTGCCAATGCCTTTTTAGATGCCTTTGCCCATCATCGGCGAATACAAGGCTTGCCAGCTCTCTCGATTAACTGGGACGCTTGGTCTCAAGTGGGAATGACGGTACGTCTCCAACAAGCTTCTTCACAAAGCACCACAGTTGGGCAAGATAGTAGCACTTTGGAAATTTCACCAGAACAGGGATTGCAAATCTTTGCCTATCTTCTGCAACAACCATCCGCCCAAATAGCGGCCATTTCTACCGATGGGCTTCGCAAGATGTACGACACAAGCTCGGCCTTTTTTGCTTTACTTGATCTTGACAGGTCTTCCTCCACTACCCAGGAGCAATCTACACTTTCTCATGAAGTTGGCCTTACCTTACTCGAACAATTGCAGCAAGCTCGGCCAAAAGAGCGAGAGAAAATGTTACTGCGCCATCTACAGACCCAAGTTGCTGCGGTCTTGCGTAGTCCCGAACTGCCCGCAGTTCATCAACCCTTCACTGACTTGGGGATGGATTCGTTGATGTCACTTGAATTGAGGCGGCGTTTGGAAGAAAGTCTGGGGATTCAGATGCCTGCAACGCTTGCATTCGATTATCCTATGGTAGACCGTTTGGCTAAGTTTATACTGACTCAAATATGTATAAATTCTGAGCCAGATACCTCAGCAGTTCTCACACCAGATGGAAATGGGGAGGAAAAAGACAGTAATAAGGACAGAAGTACCAGCACTTCCGTTGACTCAAATATTACTTCCATGGCAGAAGATTTATTCGCACTCGAATCCTTACTAAATAAAATAAAAAGAGATCAATAATAGAGCTGTTGGGAAATAAAAGCATATTTCCGGATGACAGAACTTCCCCCATCCCGATTGAATTTATGCTGCATCTAAATGGAAGTTCCATAGCCCTGCACCGACCAACATCAATTGATCATCAAAATCGGTCACACGATTCCTATATGTGGGATAAAATTTGCAGTACAGCAGGATATAAAATAGTTTTTCCTCTATACTTCTGAGTGTAGGCTTGCGTCCGCCCCCGGGCGCACGTTTGCGGTTTGCTAAGGAGTTAAACACGGTGCGTTAATATGTATCAGCAACCTGAGATAACAGCTCGTTGAATGCTTAGCGGTTAAGTCCAGTCATTGCTCGTAGCAGTCGCTCTTGATTCAGGATGCGGTCTAAGTTCAACATTAATGTCACCCTACTTGTCTGCTTGATTATTATCCCTTATTTTCCAACAACTCTAATGAAAGTACCTATAACAGCAAACGAAGATGCAGCTACATTACTTCAGCGTGTTGGACTGTCCCTAAAGGAAGCACACCAACAACTTGAGGCAATGCAACGCCGAGCGCACGAACCGATCGCAATTGTGGGGCTGGGGCTGCGGTTTCCGGGAGCTGATTCACCACAGACATTCTGGAAACTACTTCAGAATGGTGTTGATATGGTCACCGAAATCCCTAGCGATCGCTGGGCAGTTGATGAATACTATGATCCCCAACCTGGGTGTCCAGGCAAAATGTATATTCGTGAAGCCGCTTTTGTTGATGCAGTGGATAAATTCGATGCCTCGTTTTTTGATATTTCGCCACGTGAAGCGGCCAATATAGATCCCCAGCATAGAATGTTGCTGGAGGTAGCTTGGGAGGCACTCGAAAGGGCTGGCATTGCTCCCAGCCAATTGATGGATAGCCAAACGGGGGTATTTGTCGGGATGAGCGAAAATGACTATTATGCTCACCTAGAAAATACAGGGGATCATCATAATGTCTATGCGGCAACGGGCAATAGCAATTACTATGCTCCGGGGCGTTTATCCTATCTATTGGGGCTTCAAGGACCTAACATGGTCGTTGATAGTGCCTGTTCCTCCTCCTTAGTGGCTGTACATCTTGCCTGTAATAGTTTGCGGATGGGAGAATGTGATCTGGCACTGGCTGGTGGCGTTCAGCTTATGTTAATCCCAGACCCTATGATTGGGACTGCCCAGTTAAACGCCTTTGCGACCGATGGTCGTAGTAAAACATTTGACGCTGCCGCCGATGGCTATGGACGCGGCGAAGGTTGTGGCATGATTGTACTTAAAAGAATAAGTGACGCGATCGTGGCAGACGATCCAATTTTAGCCGTAATCCGGGGTAGTGCAGTCAATCATGGCGGGCGTAGCAGTGGTTTAACTGCCCCTAATAAGCTGTCTCAAGAAGCCTTACTGCGTCAGGCACTACAAAACGCCAAGGTTCAGCCGGAAGCAGTCAGTTATATCGAAGCCCATGGCACAGGGACACAACTGGGCGACCCGATTGAGGTGGGAGCATTAACGACCGTCTTTGGATCTTCTCGTTCAGAACCCTTGTGGATTGGCTCTGTCAAAACTAATATCGGACACCTAGAACCAGCCGCTGGTATTGCGGGGTTAATAAAAGTCATTTTATCATTACAAGAAAAACAGATTCCTCCCAGTCTCCATTTTCAAAACCCTAATCCCTTCATTGATTGGGAATCTTCGCCAGTTCAAGTGCCGACACAGTGTGTACCCTGGACTGGGAAAGAGCGCGTTGCTGGAGTTAGCTCGTTTGGTATGAGCGGTACAAACTGTCATCTAGTTGTCGCAGAAGCACCTGTCCGCCAAAACGAAAAATCTGAAAATGCACCGGAGCGTCCTTGTCACATTCTGACCCTTTCAGCCAAAACCGAAGCGGCACTCAACGCATTGGTAGCCCGTTACATGGCATTTCTCAGGGAAGCGCCCGCCATATCCCTAGCTGATCTTTGTTATAGTGCCAATGTCGGGCGTAATCTTTTTGCCCATCGCTTAAGTTTTATCTCCGAGAACATCGCGCAGTTATCAGAACAATTAGAACACTGCCCACAGCAGGCTACAATGCCAACGCAACATAATGTGATACTAGATAATCAACTCAGCCCTCAAATCGCTTTTCTGTTTACTGGACAAGGTTCGCAGTACATCAACATGGGGCGTGAGCTTTACGAAACTCAGCCCACCTTCCGTCGGATTATGGACGAATGTGACGACATTCTGCATCCATTGTTGGGTGAATCAATTCTGAACATACTCTACACTTCCCCTAGCAAACTTAATCAAACCGTTTATACCCAACCTGCCCTTTTTGCTTTTGAATATGCCCTAGCAAAACTATGGATATCATGGGGTATTGAGCCTGATGTCGTACTGGGTCACAGCGTGGGTGAATATGTAGCCGCTTGTCTGGCGGGTGTCTTTAGTTTAGAAGATGGGTTAAAACTCATTGCATCTCGTGGATGTTTGATGCAAGCCTTACCGCCGGGGAAAATGCTTAGTATCAGAAGCAATGAGATCGGAGTGAAAGCGCTCATCGCGCCTTATAGTGCAGAAGTATCAATTGCAGCAATCAATGGACAGCAAAGCGTGGTGATCTCCGGCAAAGCTGAAATTATAGATAATTTAGCAGCAGAGTTTGCATCGGAAGGCATCAAAACACACCTAATTACAGTCTCCCACGCTTTCCACTCGCCAATGATGACCCCCATGCTGAAAGCATTCCGAGACGTTGCCAGCACCATCAGCTATAGGTCACCCAGTTTATCACTGATTTCTAACGGTACAGGGCAATTGGCAACAAAGGAGGTTGCTACACCTGATTATTGGGTCCGTCATGTCCATTCTACCGTCCGTTTTGCCGATGGTATTGCCACATTGGCAGAACAGAATACTGACATCCTCCTAGAAGTAGGACCCAAACCAATATTGTTGGGTATGGCAAAGCAGATTTATAGTGAAAACGGTTCAGCTAGTCATCCGCTCATGCTACCCAGTTTGCGTGAAGATGGCAACGATTGGCAGCAGATGCTTTCTACTTGTGGACAACTTGTAGTTAATGGAGTCAAGATTGACTGGGCAGGTTTTGACAAGGATTATTCACGACACAAAATATTGTTGCCCACCTATCCGTTTCAGAGAGAACGATATTGGATTGAAAGCTCCGTCAAAAAGCCCCAAAAACAGGAGCTGCGCCCAATGTTGGATAAGATGATCCGGCTACCATCAGAGAACAAAGTGGTGTTTGAAACCGAGTTTGGCGTGCGACAGATGCCTCATATCTCCGATCATCAGATATACGGTGAAGTCATTGTACCGGGGGCAGTATTAGCCTCCTTAATCTTCAATGCAGCGCAGGTTTTATACCCAGACTATCAGCATGAATTAACTGATATTGCTTTTTATCAGCCAATTATCTTTCATGACGACGATACGGTGATCGTGCAGGCGATTTTCAGCCCTGATAAGTCACAGGAGAATCAAAGCCATCAAACATTTCCACCCATGAGCTTCCAGATTATTAGCTTCATGCCGGATGGTCCCTTAGAGAACAAACCGAAAGTCCATGTCACAGGGTGTCTGAGAATGTTGCGCGATGCCCAACCGCCAACACTCTCCCCGACCGAAATACGTCAGCGCTGTCCACATACCGTAAATGGTCATGACTGGTACAATAGCTTAGTCAAACAAAAATTTGAAATGGGTCCTTCCTTTAGGTGGGTACAGCAACTTTGGCATGGGGAAAATGAAGCATTGACCCGTCTTCACATACCAGATGTGGTCGGCTCTGTATCAGGACATCAACTTCACGGCATATTGCTCGATGGTTCACTTTCAACCACCGCTGTCATGGAGTACGAGTACGGAGACTCCGCGACCAGAGTTCCTTTGTCATTTGCTTCTCTGCAACTGTACAAACCCGTCACGGGAACAGAGTGGTGGTGCTACGCGAGGAAGATTGGGGAATTCAAATATGACTTCCAGATTATGAATGAAATCGGGGAAACCTTGGTGAAAGCAATTGGCTTTGTACTTCGTGAAGCCTCTCCCGAAAAATTCCTCAGAACAACATACGTACACAACTGGCTTGTAGACATTGAATGGCAAGCTCAATCAACTTCCCTAGTCCCTTCTGATGGCACTATCTCTGGCAGTTGTTTGGTTTTATCAGATCAGCATGGAACAGGGGCTGCACTGGCACAAAGGCTAGACAATGCTGGAGTGCCAGTGACCATGATCTATGCTGATCTGATACTGGAAAATTACGAATTAATATTCCGTACTTTGCCAGATTTACAACAAGTCGTCTATTTATGGGGGTTGGATCAAAAAGAGGATTGTCACCCCATGAAGCAAGCAGAGGATAACTGTACATCGGTGCTATATCTTGTGCAAGCATTACTCAATACCTACTCAACCCCGCCATCCCTCCTTATTGTCACCTGTGATGCACAAGCGGTGGTTGAACAAGATCGAGTAAATGGCTTCGCCCAATCGTCTTTGTGGGGACTTGCCAAAGTTATCATGCTAGAACACCCAGAATTGTCCTGTGTTTACATGGATGTGGAAGCCGGATATTTACAGCAAGATGTGGCGAACACGATATTTACACAGCTAAAAAGAGGCCATCTATCAAAGGACGGAGAAGAGAGTCAGTTGGCTTGGCGCAATGGACAAGCATACGTAGCACGTCTTAGTCAATATAAACCCAAATCCGAACAACTGGTTGAGATCCGCAGCGATCGCAGCTATTTGATCACTGGTGGACGGGGCGGTGTCGGCTTACAAATCGCACGGTGGTTAGTGGAAAAGGGGGCTAAACATCTCGTTTTGTTGGGGCGCAGTCAGACCAGTTTCGAAGTCAGTCTGGTGTTGGATGAGCTAGAATCAGCCGGGGCGCAAATCATTGTGGCTCAAGCTGATATTAGCGATGAGAAGGTATTAGCGCAGATTCTGACCAATCTAACCGTACCTCTGTGTGGTGTAATCCACGCCGCAGGAGTGCTTGATGATGCGAGTCTACTCCAACAAACTCCAGCCAAGCTCAAAAAAGTTCTATTGCCAAAAGCAGAGGGGGCTTGGATTCTGCATAATTTGACCCTGGAGCAGCGACTAGACTTCTTTGTTCTCTTTTCTTCTGCCAGTTCTCTATTAGGTGCGCCAGGGCAGGCCAACTATTCAGCAGCCAATGCTTTCCTAGATGGTTTAGCTGCCTATCGGCGAGGGCGAGGACTCCCCTGTTTGTCTATCTGCTGGGGGGCATGGGATCAAGTCGGTATGGCTGCACGACAAGGGCTACTGGACAAGTTACCGCAAAGAGGTGAAGAGGCCATCCCGTTACAGAAAGGCTTAGACCTCTTCGGCGAATTACTGAACGAGCCAGCCGCTCAAATTGGTGTGATCCCAATTCAATGGACTCGCTTCTTGGATCATCAAAAAGGTAATTTGCCTTTTTATGAGAAGTTTTCTAAGTCTAGCCGGAAAGCGCAGAGTTACGATTCGATGGCAGTCAGTCACACAGAAGATATTCAGAGGAAACTGAAGCAAGCTGCTGTGCAAGATCGACCAAAATTATTAGAAGTGCATCTTCGCTCTCAAGTCGCTCAACTGTTAGGAATAAACGTGGCAGAGCTACCAAATGAAGAAGGAATTGGTTTTGTTACATTAGGTCTTGACTCGCTCACCTCTATTGAACTGCGTAACAGTTTACAACGCACATTAGATTGTTCATTACCTGTCACCTTTGCTTTTGACTACCCAACTATAGAAATAGCGGTTAAGTACCTAACACAAGTTGTAATTGCACCGATGGAAAGCACAGCATCGCAGCAAACAGACTCTTTATCAGCAATGTTCACAGATACTTCGTCCATCGGGAGAATTCTTGACAACGAAATAGATGTGTTAGACAGCGAAATGCAAAGTGATGAAGATGAATCTTTGTCTACACTTATACAAAAATTATCAACACATTTGGATTAGGAGTGATCAATAATTATACATTGCGGACGTGAGCATACAAGTAAAGGAAAAATGAATGAACGCTTTGTCAGAAAATCAGGTAACTTCTATAGTCAAGAAGGCATTGAACAAAATAGAGGAGTTACAAGCCGAACTTGACCGTTTAAAATACGCGCAACGGGAACCAATCGCCATCATTGGAATGGGCTGTCGCTTTCCTGGTGCAGACACACCTGAAGCTTTTTGGAAATTATTGCACAATGGGGTTGATGCTATCCAAGAGATTCCAAAAAG
This sequence comes from Cylindrospermopsis sp. CR12, assembly GCF_001432185.1. Lineage (NCBI taxonomy): Bacteria > Bacillati > Cyanobacteriota > Cyanophyceae > Nostocales > Aphanizomenonaceae > Cylindrospermopsis > Cylindrospermopsis sp. CR12. The sequence goes on from NZ_LMVE01000121.1 coordinate 48,465, forward strand.
CCGTTGGGATATTGACGACTATTATGATCCCACACCAGCAACACCCGGCAAAATGTATACACGTTTTGGTGGTTTTCTCGACCAAATAGCAGCCTTCGACCCTGAGTTCTTTCGCATTTCTACTCGTGAGGCAATCAGCTTAGACCCTCAACAGAGATTGCTTCTGGAAGTGAGTTGGGAAGCCTTAGAACGGGCTGGGCTGACAGGCAATAAACTGACTACACAAACAGGTGTCTTTGTTGGCATCAGTGAAAGTGATTATCGTGATTTGATTATGCGTAATGGTTCTGACCTAGATGTATATTCTGGTTCAGGTAACTGCCATAGTACAGCCAGCGGGCGTTTATCTTATTATTTGGGACTTACTGGACCCAATTTGTCCCTTGATACCGCCTGTTCGTCCTCTTTGGTTTCTGTGGCATTGGCTGTCAAGAGCCTACGTCAACAGGAGTGTGATTTGGCATTGGCGGGTGGTGTACAGATACAAGTGATACCAGATGGCTTTATCAAAGCCTGTCAATCCCGTATGTTGTCGCCTGATGGACGGTGCAAAACATTTGATTTCCAGGCAGATGGTTATGCCCGTGCTGAGGGGTGTGGGATGGTAGTTCTCAAACGCCTATCCGATGCAATTGCTGACAATGATAATATCCTGGCCTTGATTCGTGGTGCCGCAGTCAATCATGATGGCTACACGAGTGGATTAACCGTTCCCAGTGGTCCCTCACAACGGGCGGTGATCCAACAGGCATTAGCGGATGCTGGAATACACCCGGATCAAATTAGCTATATTGAGGCACATGGCACAGGTACATCCTTAGGCGATCCTATTGAAATGGGTGCGATTGGGCAAGTCTTTGGTCAACGCTCACAGATGCTTTTCGTCGGTTCGGTCAAGACGAATATTGGTCATACTGAGGCTGCTGCTGGTATTGCTGGTCTCATCAAGGTTGTACTCTCAATGCAGCACGGTGAAATCCCAGCAAACTTACACTTCGACCAGCCAAGTCCTTATATTAACTGGGATCAATTACCAGTCAGTATCCCAACAGAAACAATACCTTGGTCTACTAGCGATCGCTTTGCAGGAGTCAGTAGCTTTGGCTTTAGTGGCACAAACTCTCATATCGTACTAGAGGCAGCCCCAAACATAGAGCAACCTACTGATGATATTAATCAAACGCCGCATATTTTGACCTTAGCTGCAAAAACACCCGCAGCCCTGCAAGAACTGGCTCGGCGTTATGCGACTCAGATAGAGACCTCTCCCGATGTTCCTCTGGCGGACATTTGTTTCACAGCACACATAGGGCGTAAACATTTTAAACATAGGTTTGCGGTAGTCACGGAATCTAAAGAGCAACTGCGTTTGCAATTGGATGCATTTGCACAATCAGGGGGTGTGGGGCGAGAAGTCAAATCGCTACCAAAGATAGCCTTTCTTTTTACAGGTCAAGGCTCACAGTATGTGGGAATGGGTCGTCAACTTTACGAAAACCAACCTACCTTCCGAAAAGCACTCGCCCATTGTGATGACATCTTGCGTGCTGGTGCATATTTCGACCGATCACTACTTTCGATTCTCTACCCAGAGGGAAAATCAGAAGCCATTCACCAAACCGCTTATACTCAGCCCGCGCTTTTTGCTCTTGAGTATGCGATCGCTCAGTTGTGGCACTCCTGGGGTATCAAACCAGATATCGTGATGGGGCATAGTGTAGGTGAATACGTCGCCGCTTGTGTGGCGGGCATATTTTCTTTAGAGGATGGGCTGAAACTAATTGCTACTCGTGGTCGTCTGATGCAATCCCTACCTCAAGACGGAACGATGGTTTCTTCTTTGGCAAGTGAAGCTCGTATCCAGGAAGCTATTACACCTTACCGAGATGATGTGTCAATCGCAGCGATAAATGGGACAGAAAGCGTGGTTATCTCTGGCAAACGCACCTCTGTGATGGCAATTGCTGAACAACTCGCCACCGTTGGCATCAAGACACGCCAACTGACGGTTTCCCATGCCTTCCATTCACCACTTATGACACCCATCTTGGATGAGTTCCGCCAGGTGGCAGCCAGTATCACCTATCACCAGCCCAAGTTGCTACTTGTCTCCAACGTCTCCGGGAAAGTGGCCGGCCCTGAAATCACCAGACCAGATTACTGGGTACGCCATGTCCGTGAGGCAGTGCGCTTTGCCGATGGAGTGAGGACGCTGAATGAACAAGGTGTCAATATCTTTCTGGAAATCGGTTCTACCGCTACCCTGTTGGGCATGGCACTGCGAGTAAATGAGGAAGATTCAACTGCCTCAAAAGGAACTTCGTCTTGCTACCTGCCCAGTTTACGGGAAAGCCAGAAGGATTGTCAGCAGATGTTCACTAGTCTGGGTGAGTTGTACGTACATGGATATGATATTGATTGGGGTGCATTTAATCGGGGATATCAAGGACGCAAGGTGATATTGCCAACCTATCCGTTTCAGCGACAACGTTATTGGCTTCCCGACCCTAAGTTGGCACAAAGTTCCGATTTAGATACCTTTCAAGCTCAGAGCAGCGCATCATCACAAAATCCTAGCGCGGTGTCCACTTTACTGATGGAATATTTGCAAGCAGGTGATGTCCAATCTTTAGTTGGGCTTTTGGATGATGAACGGAAACTCTCTGCTGCTGAACGAATTGCACTACCCAGTATTTTGGAGTTTTTGGTAGAGGAACAACAGCGACAAATAAGCTCAACCACAACTCCTCAAACAGTTTTACAAAAAATAAGTCAAACTTCCCATGAGGACAGATATGAAATATTGAAGAACCTGATCAAATCTGAAATCGAAACGATTATGAAAAGTGTTCCCTCCGATGAACAAATGTTTTCTGACTTAGGAATTGATTCCTTGATGGCGATCGAACTGCGTAATAAGCTCCGTTCTGCTATAGGGTTGGAACTGCCAGTGGCAATAGTATTTGACCATCCCACGATTAAGCAGTTAACTAACTTCGTACTGGACAGAATTGTGCCGCAGGCAGACCAAAAGGACGTTCCCACCGAATCCTTGTTTGCTTCTAAACAGGAGATATCAGTTGAGGAGCAGTCTTTTGCAATTACCAAGCTGGGCTTATCCCCTGCTTCCCACTCCCTGCATCTTCCTCCATGGACGGTTAGACCTGCGGTAATGGCAGATGTAACAAAACTAAGCCAACTTGAAAGAGAGGCCTATGGCTGGATCGGAGAAGGAGCGATCGCCCCGCCCCATCTCATTGCCGATCGCATCAATTTACTCAACAGTGGTGATATGCCTTGGTTCTGGGTAATGGAGCGATCAGGAGAGTTGGGCGCGTGGCAGGTGCTACAACCGACATCTGTTGATCCATATACTTATGGAAGTTGGGATGAAGTAACTGACCAAGGTAAACTGCAAGCAACCTTCGACCCAAGTGGACGCAATGTGTATATTGTCGCGGGTGGGTCTAGCAACCTCCCCACGGTAGCCAGCCACCTCATGACGCTTCAGACTTTATTGATGCTACGGGAAACTGGTCGTGACACAATCTTTGTCTGTCTGGCAATGCCAGGTTATGCCAAATACCACAGTCAAACAGGAAAATCGCCGGAAGAGTATATTGCGCTGACTGACGAGGATGGTATCCCAATGGACGAGTTTATTGCACTTTCTGTCTACGACTGGCCTGTTACCCCATCGTTTCGTGTTCTGCGAGACGGTTATCCACCTGATCGAGATTCTGGTGGTCACGCAGTTAGTACGGTTTTCCAGCTCAATGATTTCGATGGAGCGATCGAAGAAACATATCGTCGTATTATCCGCCATGCCGATGTCCTTGGTCTCGAAAGAGGCTAAATTTCAGGCGTTGGTGAATAGAACCCACATTCCGCAGATAAGGTCTTATGAATAAAAAACAGGTAGACACATTGTTAATACACGCTCATCTTTTTACCATGCAGGGCAATGGCCTGGGATATATTGCCGATGGGGCAATTGCGGTTCAGGGTAGCCAGATCGTAGCAGTGGATTCGACAGAGGCTTTGCTGAGTCATTTTGAAGGAAATAAAACAATTAATGCGGTAAATTGTGCAGTGTTGCCTGGACTAATTGATGCTCACATACATACGACTTGTGCTATTCTGCGTGGAGTGGCACAGGATGTAACCAATTGGCTAATGGACGCGACAATTCCTTATGCACTTCAGATGACACCCGCAGTAAATATAGCCGGAACGCGCTTGAGTGTACTCGAAGGGCTGAAAGCAGGAACAACCACATTCGGCGATTCTGAGACTCCTTACCCGCTCTGGGGAGAGTTTTTCGATGAAATTGGGGTACGTGCTATTCTATCCCCTGCCTTTAACGCCATTCCACTAGAATGGTCGGCATGGAAGGAGGGAGACCTCTATCCCTTCGATATGAAGGCAGGACGACGTGGTATGGAAGAGGCTGTGGATTTTGCTTGTGCATGGAATGGAGCCGCAGAGGGACGTATCACCACTATGTTGGGACTACAGGCGGCGGATATGCTACCACTGGAGATCCTACACGCAGCTAAAGAGATTGCCCAACGGGAAGGCTTAATGCTGCATATTCATGTGGCCCAGGGAGATCGAGAAACAAAACAAATTGTCAAACGATATGGTAAGCGTCCGATCGCATTTCTAGCTGAAATTGGCTACTTGGACGAACAGTTGCTGGCAGTTCACCTCACCGATGCTACAGATGAAGAAGTGATACAAGTAGCCAAAAGTGGTGCTGGCATGGCACTCTGTTCGGGCGCTATTGGCATCATTGACGGTCTTGTTCCGCCCGCGCATGTTTTTCGACAAGCAGGCGGTTCCGTTGCACTCGGTTCCGATCAAGCCTGTGGCAACAACTGTTGTAACATCTTCAATGAAATGAAGCTGACCGCCTTATTCAACAAAATAAAATATCATGATCCAACCATTATGCCGGCTTGGGAAGTCCTGCGTATGGCTACCATCGAAGGAGCGCAGGCGATTGGTTTAGATCACAAGATTGGCTCTCTTCAAGTGGGCAAAGAAGCCGACCTGATCTTAATAGACCTCAGTTCCCCTAACCTCTCGCCCACCCTGCTCAACCCTATTCGTAACCTTGTACCTAACTTGGTGTATGCTGCTTCAGGACATGAAGTTAAAAGCGTCATGGTGGCGGGAAAACTTTTAGTGGAAGACTACCAAGTCCTCACGGTAGATGAGTCCGCTATTCTTGCTGAAGCGCAAGTACAAGCTCAACAACTCTGCCAACGTGTGACCGCTGACCCCATTCACAAAAAGATGGTGTTAATGGAAGCGATGGCTAAGGGTAAATTATAGATACAGGCTTATCTGCAACAATATTTCTGAATCAAACCTGGAGGGGCAAACCAATGACCATATATGAAAATAAGTTGAGTAGTTATCAAAAAAATCAAGATGCCATAATATCTGCAAAAGAACTCGAAGAATGGCATTTAATTGGACTTCTAGACCATTCAATAGATGCGGTAATAGTACCGAATTATTTTCTTGAGCAAGAGTGTATGACAATTTCAGAGAGAATAAAAAAGAGTAAATATTTTAGCGCTTATCCCGGTCATCCATCAGTAAGTCGCTTGGGACAAGAGTTGTATGAATGCGAAAGTGAGCTTGAATTAGCAAAGTATCAAGAAGACGCACCCACATTGATTAAAGAAATGCGGAGGCTGGTACATCCGTACATAAGTCCAATTGATAGACTTAGGGTTGAAGTTGATGATATTTGGAGTTATGGCTGTAATTTAGCAAAACTTGGTGATAAAAAACTGTTTGCGGGTATCGTTAGAGAGTTTAAAGAAGATAACCCTGGCGCACCACATTGTGACGTAATGGCATGGGGTTTTCTCGAATATTATAAAGATAAACCAAATATCATAAATCAAATCGCAGCAAATGTATATTTAAAAACGTCTGCATCAGGAGGAGAAATAGTGCTTTGGGATGAATGGCCAACTCAAAGCGAATATATAGCATTAGCATACAAAACAGATGATCCAGCTAGTTTCGGTCTTGATAGCAAAAAGATCGCACAACCAAAACTTGAGATCCAACCGAACCAGGGAGATTTAATTCTATTCAATTCCATGAGAATTCATGCGGTGAAAAAGATAGAAACTGGTGTACGTATGACATGGGGATGTTTGATTGGATACTCTGGAACTGATAAACCGCTTGTTATTTGGACTTAATGTAGCGTTTCCATTTGAGTCAAGGCACGAGAAGCTTCTAAAGCTGGAATAGATACACTATCATTCTCAACTACACTCTCAAATGTCCTAGGTAACTGTGCCCCAAACATCAGCATTCCAATGGCGTTGAACAAAAAGAAAGCCAACCACAAGATATGGTTACTCTCAAATTTAACAGCAGCTACATCCGCAGGTAAAAATCCTACACCAAACGCGATTAAGTTAACATTGCGGAGAGTATGCCCTTGAGCCAAACCCAAGAAGTACCCACATAGTATGCAACATACTGAATTGCATACTAGGACAAGTACCAACCAGGGAATAAAAATATCAATATTCTCAATAATTTCTGCGTGGTTGGTTAACAACCCAAAAACATCATCGGGAAATAGCCAACACGCTCCGCCGAAAACCAGACTCACTAGCAGAGCCATTCCCACAGAAACTTTTGCCAGAGGTGCTAACTGTTCTGTGGCTCCTTTCCCTTTAAAATTTCCTGCCAGAGTTTCTGTACAGAATCCCAATCCTTCAACAATGTAGATGCTCAAAGCCCATATCTGTAAGAGCAAGGCATTTTGAGCGTAGATAATTGTCCCCATTTGTGCCCCTTCGTAGTTAAACGTTAAGTTGGTAAACATACAAACTAAATTGCTGACAAAGATGTTTCCATTGAGAGTTAAGGTGGAGCGTATAGCTTTTATGTCCCAAATTTTTCCAGCTAATTCTTTTACCTCTTGCCACGGGATTTCTTTGCAGACAAAAAACAATCCCACCAATATGGTGAGATATTGACTTGCAGCAGAAGCTACTCCTGCCCCCATGCTCGACCAGTCTAAGTGGATAATAAACAAGTAGTCGAGTGCGATATTGGCAGCATTGCCCACAACCGACAACAACACAACTAAGCCATTTTTTTCCCGTCCCAGAAACCAGCCAAGCAGGACAAAGTTGAGCAAAATGGCAGGCGCTCCCCAACTCTGGGTGTTAAAATACGCTTGAGCTGAAGACTTCACCTCTGGGGCGACATCTAGTATAGAAAACCCCAACACCCCTAACGGGTACTGTAACAGTATGATCGCCACCCCCAGCACCAGAGCAATTAAACCATTAAGCAGTCCCGCCAACAGTACGCCCTCTCGGTCATCTCGTCCGACTGCTTGTGCTGTTAACGCAGTGGTACCCATTCGTAAAAACGATAAAACAAAGTAGAGAAAGTTAAGCAGGTTTCCAGCAAGGGCTACTCCAGCTAGGTAGTGGATTTCCGAGAGATGACCTAAGAACATGATACTGACTAAATTACCCAGTGGTACTATAATATTCGATAGGACGTTGATAAAAGCTAGTCGGAAGTAGCGGGGTATAAAGTCATACTGGCTTGGAAATGTCAGGCTCATAAGATTAATTTGACAGTAGAGTTGTTGGAAAATAAGGGATAATAATCAAGCAGACAAGTAGGGTGACATTAATGTTGAACTTAGACCGCATCCTGAATCAAGAGCGACTGCTACGAGAGATGACTGGACTTAACCGCCAAGCATTCAATGAGCTGTTATCTCAGTTTGCTGATACATATTAACGCACCGTGTTCAACTCCTTAGCAAACCGCAAACGTGGGCCCGGGGGCGGACGCAAGCCTACACTCAGAAGTATAGAGGAAAAACTATTTTATATCCTGCTGTACTGCAAATGTTATCCCACGTTTGACTGAGTGTATTGTTCAACTTTGACCGCTCCTGTGCTCATGATTGGGTACATCGACTACTGTCTGTGCTAGAAACCACTTTAGGAGAAAAGCAAGTTTTGGCAGCACGCAAACTCAGGAGCATGGAGGAATTCACTGAAAGGTTTCCAGATGTGAAGGAGGTGATTGTGGATGGTACAGAGCGTCCAGTCCAGCGTCCTCAAAACCGAGAACGCCAAAAAGAGTATTACTCTGGCAAGAAAAAGCGGCATACATGCAAGCAGATTACAGTCAGCACAAGGGAGAAACGAGTGATTATTCTGACGGAAACCAGAGCAGGTAAAGTGCATGACAAACGGCTACTACATGAATCAGAGATAGTGCAATACATTCCTGATGAAGTAGCAATAGAGGGAGATTTGGGTTTTCATGGGTTGGAGAAAGAATTTGTCAATGTCCATTTACCACACAAGAAACCGAAAGGTATCGAAGCAAGGAGGCATGGCGGCGGGATGGGTCAGTTTTTATAAGAGAGTTTTGACAATATAAATAAAAGACTTTTGACAACCAGACTTGGCATTACTTAGTTTCAGTCTTTCATCTCAAGTTTACGTTATTCTGAGGCGAACATGAATCTTATAACAACAAAAAAACAGGTAGATACATTAGTGATACACGCTCATCTTTTTACCATGCAGGGAAATGGTGTGGGATATATTGCAGATGGGGCACTTGCGGTTGAGGGTAGCCGTATTGTAGCAGTTGATTCGACGGAGGCGTTGCTGAGTCATTTTGAGGGCAGAAAGGTTATTGAGTCCGCGAATTGTGCCGTCTTGCCTGGGCTGATTAATGCTCACGTAGACACAAGTTTGGTGCTGATGCGTGGGGCGGCGCAAGATGTAACTAATTGGCTAATGGACGCGACCATGCCTTATTTTGCTCACATGACACCCGTGGCGAGTATGGCTGCAACACGCTTAAGGGTGGTAGAAGAGTTGAAAGCAGGCACAACAACATTCTGTGACAATAAAATTATTAGCCCCCTGTGGGGCGAATTTTTCGATGAAATTGGTGTACGGGCTAGTTTAGCTCCTATGTTCGATGCACTCCCACTGGAGATGCCACCGCTTCAAGACGGGGAGCTTTATCCCCTCGATATCAAGGCGGGACGGCGGGCGATGGCAGAGGCTGTGGATTTTGCCTGTGGGTGGAATGGGGCAGCAGAGGGGCGTATCACTACCATGTTAGGAATGTATTCGCCAGATATGATGCCGCTTGAGATGCTACGCGCAGCCAAAGAGATTGCTCAACGGGAAGGCTTAATGCTGCATTTTCATGTAGCGCAGGGAGATCGGGAAACAGAGCAAATCGTTAAACGATATGGTAAGCGTCCGATCGCATTTCTAGCTGAGATTGGCTACTTGGACGAACAGTTGCTGGCAGTTCACCTCACCGATGCCACCGATGAAGAGGTGATACAAGTAGCCAAAAGTGGCGCTGGCATGGTACTCTGTTCGGGAATGATTGGCACTATTGACGGTATTGTGCCGCCCGCTCATGTGTTTCGGCAAGCAGGCGGACCCGTTGCGCTAGGCAGCAGCTACAATAATATTTTCCATGAGATGAAGCTGACCGCCTTATTCAACAAAATAAAATATCACGATCCAACCATTATGCCGGCTTGGGAAGTCCTGCGTATGGCTACCATCGAAGGAGCGCGGGCGATTGGTTTAGATCACAAGATTGGCTCTCTTGAAGTTGGCAAAGAAGCCGACCTGATCTTAATAGACCTCAGCACCCCTAACCTCTCACCCACTCTGCTTAACCCCATTCGTAACCTTGTACCTAATTTCGTGTACGCTGCTTCAGGACATGAAGTTAAAAGTGTCATGGTGGCGGGAAAACTGTTATTGGAAGACTACCAAGTCCTCACAGTAGATGAGTCTGCTATCATTGCTGAAGCACAATTGCAAGCCCAACAGATTTCTCAATGCGTAGCATCTGACCCTATCCACAAAAAAATGGTGCTGATGGCGGCGATGGCAAGGGGCCAATTGTAGGAATGGTCTTGAGTTATCTAGTAAGCTAAGTTGCCAACTAACAATTAAAAATACGAAGCAGGTGATAAGGCAGAATTACAGCAGGTTGTCTTTCGGATCGCTCGTTGGATCTTTGTACCTTCCCTAGTCATGGCGATCGCCCTCATCGTCTTCGCCCAACCCGTGATGAGCCTGTTCGGTGCAGAGTTTGCTGTGGCTCATTGGCAGCCGATACCATCCCTCCAACTGACTTGTCATGATAGTCATGGTGCGACTTTCCCTTCGGTACTGATAAACTGGGATTGAATCCCTTTCAGAGTCATCATGATAGATTTGGGAAGTCTAAATGTGGTCGAGAAGAAAGTGCTTTTCCCATGTTGAGAATAGTCACATTAACATCAGCATCAAAACGCCTAATTCTAGATTTTACCTATGGTTTCAGCCAAGGTAAAGGAACTGAGTCTAAATTACACGCCGTCATGAGATAATATGATTATTAATTTTCTGTATAGCCCAGTTAATTATACTTGATTGTAGGCTATTTTTATCTTCTTCTAATGAAGAATCCAGACTAATCCTTATGTACGGGAATATGTTATGCAAGAAAAACGAATCGCAATGTGGTCTGTGCCACGAAGTTTAGGTACAGTGCTGCTACAAGCCTGGTCGAGTCGGCCAGATACCGTAGTCTTTGATGAACTTCTCTCCTTTCCCTATCTCTTTATCAAAGGGAAAGATATGGGCTTTACTTGGACAGACCTTGATTCTAGCCAAATGCCCCACGCAGATTGGCGATCCGTCATCGATCTGTTAAAGGCTCCCCTGCCTGATTGGCGATCCGTCATCGATCTGTTAAAGGCTCCCCTGCCTGAAGGGAAATCAATTTGCTATCAGAAGCATCAAGCGTATCATTTAATCGAAGAGACCATGGGGATTGAGTGGATATTGCCCTTCAGCAACTGCTTTCTGATTCGCCAACCCAAAGAAATGCTCTTATCTTTTCGTAAGATTGTGCCACATTTTACCTTTGAAGAAACAGGCTGGATCGAATTAAAACGGCTGTTTGACTATGTACATCAAACGAGCGGAGTAATCCCGCCTGTCATAGATGCACACGACTTGCTGAACGATCCGCGGAGAATGCTCTCCAAGCTTTGTCAGGTTGTAGGGGTTGAGTTTACCGAGACAATGCTCAGTTGGCCCCCCATGGAGGTCGAGTTGAACGAAAAACTAGCCCCTTGGTACAGCACCGTAGCAAGTTCTACGCATTTTCGCTCGTATCAGAATAAAAATGAGTCGTTGCCGCTATATCTTGTCGATATTTGTAAACGCTGCGATGAAATATATCAGGAATTATATCAATTTCGACTTTATTAGAGAGTATTGGTAATGAAAATTTTGAATTAGTGAAGAAATAGAAGTTGAGAATATAGACCATCTAGGGATAGTGGCAGGAATCATAGATTCAATCGGAATAGTGGAAATAATAAATGAATTGATAGGAGTCGAAAAAGACGAAAAAGTAAATGCAGGTCAAGTAGTAAAAGCCATGATAATAAACGGGTTAGGATTTGTCTCAAAACCGTTATATATGTTTCCTGAATATTTTGAAACAATAGCCTGTGAACATCTAATAGGAGCAGGAGTAAAACCAGAATATCTCAACGATGATAAACTGGGGAGAGTCATGGATAAGATGTTTCAAAAAGGATTGGATGTAATCTTTTTTATCATCGCAGTAAAAGCTGTCCAAAAATTTGGGGTATCACTATCAACATCATATCTAGACTCATCTGGTAGCTGATTCGGCTTTATATACAGAATCAAACCTGAAAATGATGTCAGAATTATCTTGGCTATGTCGAGTACCAGTAAGTATAAAAGCAGCAAAATCAGGCTCTTGCGTAGATTTTATGGAGAGAAAGTAAATTAACAGAAATTAATAGTTGACAATTTTTAGAATCGAGGGCTGAAATACAATAGACACAAAAGTTTACAGATTTTTATGTATGTCTAAATACCGGAAGTGATATAGTTAGAGATATACAAATCAAGAATTGACAAGGGTGGTTATGAAATTTCCTATAGAGCAAATCCTCAATCTACCAGAAATGAAAGTATTAGATTGCCAAGAAATAGAAGGCGCAGGAATAATCATTACAATTGAGAAGGCAGTCAACCATTGTACCTGCCCTAATTGTGGACATATTACCCGTAGTATACACCAAAACCACTGGCGAATGATACATGATTTACCGTGGAGTGAAAAGCCAGTGTTTTTAAAAATAAATCGTCGTCAATTTAAATGTCATAAGTGTAAAAAAGTGTTTAGTGAAAAACTAGACTTTGTGGACAAAAGTAAAGGATATACAAAAAGATTAGCCACTAACATAGTAGAACAAGTATTGAATAGTAATATTCATAGTGTCGCCAAAAGAAACGACCTCAGTGATGAAGAAGTAGAATCAATGTTAAAAAGGCAAGTAGCGCAAATACAGAAGATAAATTTAAGAGGAGTGAAAAGGTTAGGGATAGATGAAATAGCCTTGGTCAAAGGACAAGGAAACTATTTAGCAGTGTTGGTAGATTTAGATACTCGAAAACCTATCGAAATAGTGAAAACAAGAAGGATAGAAGATATACGTGAAGTCCTTATAGTGTGGGGATTAGAGTCCCTGGAACAAATACAAGAAGTGAGTATTGATATGTGGTCTCCTTACAAAAGTTTAGTAGAAGAATTAATGCCAAATGCTAATATAACAGCAGATAGATTTCATGTAATGAAACAGGTAAATGATGAATTAGATAATATGCGTAAAACAGAGAAGAAAGCAGCAACATCTTTACCAAATGAATCAGAAAAAAAGAGAATATTAGCTGGATTAGATAAAGGTAAATATAGCCTAATTAAAAATGAAGACTCACTCAACGAAGAGCTAAAAGAACGTTTAAAATCAGTCCAGTCAGTTTCTCCCACTCTAGCCAAGATGCACTGCTTGAAAGAAAAATTCAGAGAAATATTTGAACGCTCCACAAATTGGGGAGACAGCATCATTGATTTATTAGATTGGATGCACGATGCCAAGTCTTTTTTCCCAAAAACTATTGGGACTATGATTAGATGGTTTGGAGAAATAGTCGGTTATTTTAATGGCAGAACTACGAGTGGTATTGTAGAAGGTATTAATAATAAACTCAAGTTGATTAAACGACTGGGATATGGATTTCGTAACTTCAACAATTTTCGTCTACGCAGTTTATTAGACCTGTTGGGAAATAGTGATTAAAATACCAGCAATCCTTATGCAATCTAGCTTTGAGGGATTTCACGGTATAATTCCCGAAATCCTTGTCGGAAAAGCCTTTCAGGGATATTCTGGCTTATTACCCAACAACTCTATTACACTGGCACTTTTCTATTAATTGTCCATAAAACAGGCGCAAGAACCGTTTATTTATTCCTAAAAATCTTTGTAAATTACGTTTCCTGCTTTCATATTTAATTGGTTGGGGAAACAAACTCGCCAATTTTGACAGTTTTACTTGGCGATAAGCTTGTATCAATAATAACAATATCTCCAATGTCAAATACTGCTGTTCACTCAAATGCTTTCGGAAAATTTTGTGATATGATTGTGGTAACATTTTGTTGTTTTGGGGCTCCCTTGCCCCTATTTTTTTACCCCCTTATTTTCTCAAATTATTGCCACATCTCATCTTCAACCCCCTTGTCACCCGGTAAGCCCTACCACATATAGGAAAATCCCTAATTGGCAAAATTATTAAAAATTTTGTAAAAACCCCTTTACAAAACTAAATATTTGTCTTAATATAAGTTCATAAGGTAGAAACACCTACCAGAACATACATAAATCTCTCGTAAAACCGCAATTATAAAACCATGACCACCGCCATTCAACAGCGCCA
>NZ_LMVE01000122.1:0-2789 GCF_001432185.1 Cylindrospermopsis sp. CR12
TTCTATCACCCCCAGTTGAGTTTTTGATGGAATTTGCCTCACCATGTCTATACCTCCCACTTTGGTACTGACTTAATCGGTTTAATTTAATATAACATAGTTTGTCTAGGGATGTTGAGTTATTGAACTCAACTTACAATATCACAAAACTAGTCGGTTTTAAACCGACTTTCGCTTTGAGACCCAAAATTGATTCCCGGTCTCCCCAACAGACAGTCTCCAGGTTGCTAGTCCTTTGCGATCTCCCGTCGGGACTGCTGCGCAATCGCCCTCCAAATATCCCAAAACCTTTGAAATAACTGATTTATCCTTTGACGGAAGACGTTTACCGTCAATCTTTTACCAACCGGGAACCGAACATGAAACGTGCCTAGATGCGAGCGATCTCCCGTAGGGAGTGCTTCGCAATCGCCCACCATTCTGAACCATGCGGTTATTTCTATTAGTTGGTCTTTTGTAGAGAAGAAAAGTCAGGTATAATTTCTCTTGATGATTTGGTTACAGATTTAAAACAATGAAAAAATTTCTCAGATTAGCGCTGATATTGACGTTGTTTCTTGTTTCCTCTTTTAGCTTTAGCACTAGTCCTAGTTATGCTTATAGCCAGTCTGACTTGGACAAACTTTTAGAAACTGGTGACTGTCGAAATTGTGACCTTTCTGGTGCTGACCTTAGAAAGGCTAACCTTTCTGGTGCTGACCTGTCTAGTGCTGACCTCTCTTATGCTATCCTCACTAGTGCTAACCTGTCTACTGCTAATCTTAAAAAGGCTAACCTTTCTGGTGCTGACCTCTCTGGTGCTGACCTAGTTGATGCTTACCTCCCTGACGCTGACGTAAGAGATGCTGACCTCTCTTATGCGTTTGTCCTTCATGCTGATCTCTCTTATGCTAACTTCATCGGTGCTAACTTCGAAGGAGCTAACGTTAGGGGTGCTAACTTCTGGGGTGCTCGACTTGACCGTGGTTGGGAATCTCTCCGATATGAGAAATAGAAAAAACTGATTGGGCACTTAAAAACCCACCTTCCAAAAGCTAACCCATAAGCTAAGTAGGGAGGCTCAATTATTTGTAGGATGGATCGAGTAACGAGAACAAATGTGGCAATCGCTCTTTTCATTCCCATGATCCGACCACCCATTAAACAATAACCATAAACCCAAAACTATTGGAATAACTAGATTGTCACTTGACGGAAAACGTTTTCCGTCAATCTTTTACCAACCGGGAACTGAACATGAAACGTCCCTAGATGAGAGCGATCTCCCGTAGGGAGTGCTTCGCAATCGCCTGTATGGAGTGCAATGCAATCTCCCCTCAACACATTCAGATTTTTCCCTTGAGAAGAAACACGGGGAACCCTGAATGCGATGACTCGTAGGGAGTGCTGCGCAATCCTCCTCCAAATATCCCCACCCCCTTGAAATAACTGATTTATCCTTTGACAGAAAACGTTTACCGTCAACCTTTTACCGAACGTGAAACGTCCCTAGAGGAGAGCGATCTCCCGTAGGGAGTGCTGCGCAATCGCCCACGGGGAGTGTAATGCGATCGCCCTTTAAATATCCCTACCCCCTTGAAATAACTGATTCATCCTTTGACGGAAAACGTTTACCGTCAATCTTTTACCAAACGGGAACGGAACATGAAACGCGCCTAGGGGAGAGCGATCTCCCAAAGGGAGTGCTGCGCAATCGCCCTTCAGTATGTTCAAGTTTTTCCCTTGAGAAGGAACTAGGGGGATAATCTCTAAGAGCGATCTCCCGTAGGGAGTGCTTCGCAATCGCTCATAGGGGGAAGACGAACCCTAGGAAATTCGCAAGGGAAATGCTTCCGAACCAGGGTGCGAGGGCAGAATCCAACCCAGTATCTACCAGGTCGCAATACTTATTCCTTCTTACGAAGGTCAAGATGTAGCTGTAAAACAATCAAATACCTGTTTAGTTGTACAAGCAGTCGCAATACCTATTCCTTCTTACGAAGGTCGAGACATATTTCATATTAATTAGTCTTTTGCCAAATTACCCGAGGTCTATGCTACCATGTCCCACACAATTTTCCAGAACATACTGAAAGCGAATGATCTTTTGTCAACCTCCTACAATTCTACTAATCAGTAATCGCATTCATTAAAACTTCTGTTAAACTCATTTTTTATCTGTTATCTAGCATTTTTGCGCAAGGTGAGGGTATCCTAATTCCCAGTTAGAAAAATGAGATAAATTTAAACAGTACATAGATATCCTTCGATGACAGAACAGGATGGAGGCATAACGGATATTAGCTATCTTATAATAGTATTATGATTCTTTATTATGATGATTTATCGTCACTTTACGCACTAAAGGGTGAACTACCATTACTGGGAGGTTGGGAACAATGGGGTTGTGAAGTGGGGATGTTTTTCCCTCCCTTGCATAGTTTACCTAGTCTTACCTCGCGTACTTAGCCCAACTCTCCTTTCTCATGGTATTTCAGGTAGTAAGTGGTGTCTCGCGATCTCCCGTAGGGAGTGCTGCGCAATCGCCCGCAGGTAGTGCTTCGCAATCGCTCTTCTCTTTAGTATAAACTCCAGTTTTTAAAAACCTCCCAAGGGTATTCTGGTGCAGGTGATAGTTTATTCGAGTGCAGTAATATCAATACCCTTAGCTTTTAATTGTGATAGCAAGGTTTGATACTTTATTTGTTCCTGCTCTTTGAGAAGTCTTTCACGTTCTGCACGTTGAGTTTCTTGTTCTTTGAGAAATCTTTCTTGTTCTGCACAATTACTCAATTCTACAGGACTAAGAA
>NZ_LMVE01000123.1:0-1944 GCF_001432185.1 Cylindrospermopsis sp. CR12
CGAATTTATGGGCTAATACGATTGTACAACCATTTTAAGTTATACAATCCCAAATAATTTGGTCACGTTTGGTAAATTGTCTGTTGGGTTTTCTCCACCCAATAATAATGGAAATCTATATCCCGCTAGTGTTTCAATACTACTAATATTTGATGTTTCCCCCCTTCGCGAAAGAGCGATCGCTATCTATCTCCTATTACAGCACCGCAGGATTTTCCCCATCTTTGGTAATTACACCGGAAGTCCTATTAATTTCAAGTGAGGATATCTATTTCCCACGCGCCGATTTTTTCTCCATGGGGGGGTTAAAATATAGTTAGCTAAGGTTGGTTTTACTTTATAGGTTTTATGACTCCAGTTATTTTGCAAAAGCTTAATCCTATCGTTCTTGAAAAACTCAAATATCTTGCTCAAAGTCATCAACGGACTTTAGAAGAAGAAATCACATCTATTCTTGAAGATATCACGGAAAATACACCTATAATTACGCCTCAAAATAGGGGCTGGTTTCCTGGTTTTTTTGAGGAAGTTATTGGTGGATGGGAAGGAGAACCACTGGTTAGGGAGCATCAAGCAGAAGCGCAGGAGAGAGATTTTTTGTTATGACATATTTACTTGATACTAATGTTTGCATCAAGTTGCTTAATAATACCAGTCAGTTAGTTGTTCAAAAATTGTCAGAACAAAGCCCTGAGAATATTAATTTGTCTACAGTAGTTGCATTTGAACTTTTTTATGGAGCTTTTTGTAGCCAAAAAATAGAGGGTAATATCAAGAAATTAGAGCGTTTTCTGAGTCAGTTTAGAATTCTTAGTTTTGATAAAGATGCAGCAAAAGTTTGTGCTTATATTCGTTCTGATTTGAAGAAAAAGGGAACACCAATAGGAGTTTATGATTTGCAAATTGCTGCAATCGCTATTGCTAATAATTTAGTTTTGGTGACTCATAATGTGGGAGAGTTTAGCCGAATAGAAGAGTTACAATATGAGGATTGGGAGATGGAGTTATGAAATTATAGGGATTTGTTCAAGATTTAGAACTTAAATTAAATCCCGGTTCTAAACAAACAGGAATTGCTTTATTATTTAAATAGAAAGATTAAGGAACATTTAGCAAAGATTGGTTTTTCTTTAGAGGAATAGAAATGATACAGGATAGTGATCGAAAAATTGTTTCAGAGTTTCCCTCTCGACTAGAAGCGATAATTCCCATTTTGGATTTACGAGTATTTGGTTCAAGAGCGCGGGGTGATGCTACAAAAGAAGTTCGGGTTACTAATAACTCACGAACTTTCTGATAGGTATAATGGGGGTGTTGGGTTTTATATTAAACTCAACCTACGTTGATCTTATATTTAATTCCACTTACCCACTTACAGGATTTTTTCCATCTTTGGTAGTCCCATAAAATAGCGATCGCCATCTATCTCCTATTACAGCACCGCAGGATTTTCCCCATCTTTGGTAATTACACCGCAAGTCCTATTAATTTCAAGTGAGGATATCTATTTCCCACGCGCCGATTTTTTTTCAATGGTAGGGGTTGACTATTGTCTCTTGGGGATGATACTTTCATAATGGAAATCTATGCACTTTTTTTATAAATGCTCACACTCCATTATAATCAACCTTCATAATACCACATTTTTATCCCTTCGACCACAGAAAAACTTATCTCAACCCCCTATAAACATAATTTTTTCTTATTGTTTATCTTTTATATTTATATATGAATTTATGGGTTAATACGATTGTACAACCATTTTAAGTTATACAACCCCAAATAATTTGGTCACGTTTGGTAAATTGCCTGTTGGGTTTTCTCCACCCAACAATAATGGAAATCTATATCCCGCTGGTGTTTCAATACTACTAATATTTGATATTCCCCTCGCGAAAGAGCGATCGCTTGTAGGTAGGCACAATTATTTGTAGGATGGTTTAT
>NZ_LMVE01000124.1:0-607 GCF_001432185.1 Cylindrospermopsis sp. CR12
AACTACATGAAAATTGCTGTAACCTGCACTTTCAACGCTGCGGGCAAGTCTGCCTCGTTGTAGCGACTAAAGTAAGTGTCTCCTGTCCAAGGGTTGGCGTTGAAGGCATAGCCATACTCTGAACCTAAGCCATAATAACCGCTACCCGAATAGATACTTGTAGTCTCGCCAAAGCCTGTGTCAGCATCAGTATAACTGGTAACCTGGACATAATCTTTTGTGCCGGTTGCACCATCTTCAACGGAGTTAATGACATAGTAGCCTTTTTGTGTCCCCGTTTCATTGTCATAGTAATCAGGTAACTGACCTACTGTGTAGGTTCCCAATGGTGCAAAGCCGTAACCAGAGTAATTATCTCCATTTCCATAGAAATAGGTAAAGGTATATTGCTGCCCGATAATATCAGCTTCGTAGTATTGAGTAAAATAGGGATCAAATCCATTGCCATCATTAGCATATCCATACTCTGACCCTAAGCCAGAATAGCCACCACCATCCACAAGATAATACTGGATATTTGTAGTTTCGCCAAAGCCTGTGTCAGCATCAGTGTAACTGGTGACCCGGACATAATCTTTTGTGCCAGTTGCACCATCTTCAACGGAGT
>NZ_LMVE01000124.1:638-12882 GCF_001432185.1 Cylindrospermopsis sp. CR12
GTGTAGGTTCCCAATGGTGCAAAGCCGTAACCAGAGTAATTATCTCCATTTCCATAGAAATAGGTAAAGGTGTATTTCTGCCCGATAATGTCAGCTTCGTAGTATGAATTGAAGTATGGATCAAATGTATTGCCATCACTATTATAAGCATAGCCATACTCTGAGCCTAAACCATACGCATAAAGACCACCGGATACATTAGTGGTAGTGCCAAATCCTGTATCAGCATCAGTATAACTGGTGATATAAACATAGCCATCTGTGCCGGTTTCACTATTTTCAACAGAGTCAATAGTGTAGTAACCAAGTAGGTTATCAGGATAGGTTTGTCCCTGTAACTCGTTGTTTCCAAAAGTAGAGTTTAAGAGAGTTTGCTCTTCGGAAGTTTCAACCGTAAAGTAATCTGGTCCCGGTATAAAACTACCATCCCAACTTCCGATAATAAACAGATCAAATTCTAAGGTAATGGGATTGTTGGCTAGATCCGGGTGATTTAGGCTAAGACTAACAGTATCATTGGCAAATTCACCCAAGAAATCACGAGAGCCAACAGGTGTTGTAGAACGGGTAGAACTGGACCATCCTTCCACAGTATCTGTTTCAAAGTCATTGGTATGGGTGAAGCTGCCCGCAGTCACTTTCACATTATCCAAGCCCCAACTTTCGTTCCAAATGCCCTCCAAATTGGAACCCCTAAAGTTCAATGTTAGGAGATCGGAGGCATTGGTAAAGGTGTAGGTCAGATGATAGACTGAATCTCTACTGTAGCCGAGTGTGTTGTTTTCTACAGCTCCTGTGCGTGCAGGATATAGGGACGTTTCGTTGATGTAATTGCCAATAATTTGACCCTCAGTGTAGGTTCCCAATGGTGCAAAGCCGTAACCAGAGTAATTATCTCCATTTCCATAGAAATAGGTAAAGGTATATTTCTGCCTGATAATGTCAGCTTCGTAGTATTGAGTAAAGTAGGGATCAGATGCACTGCCGTCACTATTATAAGCATAGCCATACTCTGAACCTAAGCCAGAATAGCCACCACCATACCAGATATTCGTAGTTTCGCCAAAACCCGTATCAGCATCAGTATAACTGGTAATATAAACATAGCCATCTGTGCCGGTTTCACTATCTTCAACGGAGTCAATGACATAGTAGCCTTTTTGTGTCCCCGTTTCATTGTCATAGTTATAAGGTAACTTACCCACACCGTGGGTTCCCAATTGTGCAAAACCATAACCACTGTAGCTATCCCCATTACCGTAGAAATAGGTAAAGGTATATTTTTCGTTCTCTGTGATTGTCACTGTCCCCGTTGTTTGACCCAAAACGGCTCCCCCGGACACATTACTGAGATTCACGAAAAAGGTTTCATTCCCTTCCACACTGTCGTCATCCTGCAGAGGAACAACAATGTATTGAATGCTATCCCCAGGGTTAAAGGTAAGAGTTCCGGTAACAGGCGTATAGTCTTGATTTTCCGTGGCAGTGTCTGGACTCAACGAATAATCTACAGTGAAGGTTTGATCCGCAATACCCGTTAACGTAACAGGAATCCACACTTCATAGGAACCATTTTCTACCACGCTGACATCACCAACCGATAGGGTGGAAACACCACCTCCCATGTTAACCTGAATGTAAACGGTTCCAGTCACGGCATTACCACTACCATCTCCAAGGGTATAATTAAAACTATCAACCCCACTGAAACCTGACTGGGGAGTATAAAGTAAATTATCGTCCAGTAGATTGTCTGGTGTCTGATTATCATTGAGATAAACTGTTCCACTGTTGATACTCGATGAGTCAAAAGCCTTGATAAAAGGCTGTTTACCCTCAAGAACTAAATCATTGGCAAGAACATCTAGTGGGGTTGACGAGTATGAACTGACTAAAAAGGAATCGGTGACAGGAACTAACGGTAAGGAAGCAAAGCTGCCTTTGGTAATAAAAACCGCCGAGTCGTAAATCCCATCGCTATTATCGGCAATAGCCAACTTAAAGTGATATTTTTTATCTGGGATGA
This sequence comes from Cylindrospermopsis sp. CR12, assembly GCF_001432185.1. Taxonomy (NCBI): domain Bacteria; kingdom Bacillati; phylum Cyanobacteriota; class Cyanophyceae; order Nostocales; family Aphanizomenonaceae; genus Cylindrospermopsis; species Cylindrospermopsis sp. CR12. Next base: position 2,665 of record NZ_LMVE01000124.1, read on the forward strand.
CCTGGATTGCTGCAGTTAAACCAGTGGTAAAGCCATCAAACTCTGTATTATAGGGTGTAGTCGAGAGACCAAAGTCACTAGTATCGTTGTTAAGATAGTAAGCGGGATTGGTTGAAGAATTAACGTTATTGATAGCAATTGGAGTTGTTGTTCCTGGAATAACAGCAATATTGGTTGTGACACCTAATGAGTCCGTCACAAAGAAACCGAAAACATCGTTAAACTGGGTACTAACCCACTCGTTATATTCCTCAGACGCAAAAACGTAGTTAAAAGTGAGAAAACTATTTGTTGGTACAAAATCAAACTCTAAAACGGCGGCATCCTTGCCTGTAAAGTTTGCATCCGTAATCGCCACACCAGAACCAAGAATTGCAGAAGCTAAATCCAAAGCGTCAGCCATTTGATTATCCTTAATTAACATGAGAACTGGGAAGGGTTAGCCAACTGAATTAATGTTGGGAACAACAAAATCCCACCACAATTATACAATACAGAATTGTACGATATACAATACAGGACGGGGTTAAACAAAATCAAAATTTACAAAGTTTAATAAAACTTACAATATTAGTAAAAGTATTGTCAAGCATAAACTAGTTCTTAGCTTATCCCATCCATGAATATCACCTTATCTTTTCTCATAATTTTTTGTTGATGTATTGACATATGTCACTCAATATGGTAGAGTAGAAATAGGTCTAAAGAGTATTTAGAGTCAGTAAGGCGTTTTTGACTGCGCCAATAGAGTACGGTTGTGGAACAAAAACGGTTCATTGAATCCCCGTCTCTGACGGAGAGAAGTCAAAATATCCCCTAAAAATGTTACGATGGGCGTGCGCGCCGTGAAGTAAACCTCTACCACTTAGCGCTTAGCGCGGAATATCTTAAAGGATAACTACTACCAGGTGAATTATGTCTCAAACCCCTTCTACCCAGTCTCGTCCCTACCTGGACCTTTCCAGGGTTACTTTGCCCACCCAAGTCAAAATTGATGATCAGGAACTTGATGTAGCTACCCTCAGTGAACAACAAAAACTTGTATTACTGGATCTAGCCCGCATTGATAAAGAAATTAACGATACTGAGTTTTCGCTAAGAGTGCTTCGTTCTGCCAAGTCCGAACTTTCCCGCATTTTTGCTAGAATTAGTCAGCCCAGCGATAACGATGGAGTCTAAAAGGACAATTTTTGGCAAGCGGAAGCTTGTATCCATGACTTGAATCGATTTGTGTAAGAGCAGCTTTTTAACTAACTAGTCAATAATCAATTATTAAAGGTAAGTCGTGTCTAACCCAGCTTTTAGATTAATAGGTCTCGATGCTCTCCGTAACGATCCACGTTACGCTAACATTATTGATGGCAACGCTCCAGACCGTAACAGTGATGGTCAACCGGATCAGCGTTTGACCGTTGTTGTTCTTGACACTGGTGTGGATACAGGACATCAACTCCTGTCGCCCAATATCCTTGCCTATGTAGATTTTATTAATGGTACACCCGTTGTTACTAATAGACCACCAGCCTTTAGTAGTGGCAACTTTACCGTCCCGGAGAATACCACTGGTGTTGGCAGTGTAATGGCGACGGACGAGGATGCGGGTACTACTCTGACCTTCAGCATTGTTGGGGGGGCAGATCAAAATAAATTCACGATCGACAGTGTTACAGGGGCTTTAAGTTTCAATACCGCCCCTGATTTCGAGGCCCCAGGGGATGCGGGCACCAATAATGTTTACGATTTGCGCATCCAGGTAAGTGATGGTCAAAATTTGGTTGAGCAGGATATCACCATCACCGTGACTGATGTGAATGAGCTTCCCACCAATCAAGCGCCGACCTTTACTAATTCCCCTAGTTTTACCGTTGCTGAGAATAGAACCACCGTAGGTAATGTCACTGCCAGCGACCCAGAGAACAACCCCCTAAGTTTCAGTATTACTGGGGGGAGTGATCAAGCTCGGTTTGCTATCAATGCTAGTACAGGATCCCTGAGTTTCGTTACCGCTTCAGACTATGAAACGCCTACAGATGTGGGTCGCAATAATATCTATGATATCCAGGTAAGCGTATTTGATGGTCAAAATACGGTAAATCAGAACATAGCAGTTACCGTTACCGATGTAAATGACCGAACTTTACTAGGAGGCATTTTAAGCGACAACAATGACCCGGATGGGCATGGTACTCATGTATCCGGCACTATTGGAGCAACAGACCCAAATATTGGCGTAGCCAACAACGTGGATTTGATCGGACTCCGGGTACTGGGGGAAGGTCAAGATGGATCGGAAGTTGCCCAGGCATTGCAATGGGTTCTAGACCATCGATCAGAGTACAACATCGTTGCTGTCAATATGTCCCTGGGTATTCCCTCCGCGTTCTATACCCAAACCCCAGAAGGTCAGGATGATCCAGTTTACAATTCATGGGGACGTTTGATCCAAGAGCTAGAACAGGCGGGGGTTACCGTGGTTTCCGCAGCAGGTAACAGCTACGCCCAAAATCATCAAAACCCCAGTCTCCGGGAAAATGTCTCTATTCCTGCTATTGCCAGTACGGCCGCAGTTGGGGCTGTGTGGCAAGATGGTACCGTTAGCAATGCTAGATGGAGTGGTAGTAGAGATAATACAACCGGTGCTGATAGGTTGGTGAGCTTCAGTCAGCGACTCAGTACATATCCTGGTATGCTTTTCGCCCCAGGGGCAATTATTGAAAGCACCTTGCCTGGAAATCAAATAGGGGGCCTTGCTGGTACTAGTATGGCCACACCTATGGTCTCTGGAGTGGTTGCCTTGATGCAAGATGCCGCCCTTACTTTCGGCGATCGCCTTTTGACACCTAATGAGATTCGTCGAATTTTACTGGATACTGCTGATACAATTGTGGATGGCGATGATGAAGACACCAATGTTACCCCCACAGGGTCCACCTATCTACGCATTGATGTTTATGATGCCGTACAAGCAGTAGATCGTCTATTTACCTCCCCTCCTACTCCTAGAGATGGTACCTCCCAATTTTTCCGATTTGTCTTCAACTCTAGTCAACAGACTGAAGACTTCTACCAAGGCTATGGTTATGCAGCTGCTAATACTTATACATTAGGACAAAGCATTAGACCCACTGGATCTCTAGGAAGTTATACAATCACAGAAGTAATTAATGATCAATCAGGTACGGTAGGAGAAGTTGCAGTCACTGATTACTACGATGGCAGCACTGGTTTTGGTTATGCCATCTATGTAGATGCTAGTGGTACTGCAGGACTAGGCAGTGAATCTGGTTTCGCCTATAACAGTAATTTTGGCGGACCTGATACTTCCTTTAGTAGCTCCGACACGGCTGATCTCCAAGAACCCGTGGTTACATACCAACTTTATTACTTCACCTACAATTATAATAACGACGACCCAACCACCACGAATGTCGTAGAAGGCGACTTCTACCAAGGCTATGGTTATGCCCTTACTGGTACTTACACTGTAGGTGAGCGCATCAATCAGTCATCACCCAATGAAACAGGGAATAATGGTTACTACACCATTGATTCAGTTTTCGAGGGTAACTATGGTTTGCTCAACGCCGTAAGTGTTTATTCTTACTACGACGGTGCAGACGGTAATGGAAGTGACCTTGGCGGTGCTTATGGTTATGCCTCCTACGTTTCTGGAACTGGCTACGGAGGGCTGGGAACTGAAGAAGGTTATGCCTATGACTATAATTACGCTAGTACTGATACTTACTTCTCCAAGCATAATGAAGCAAATCTATCTGATGGAGTAGTAATTGATCCCCCCGTTCAGCTCTACTATTTTACCTACACCTATGGTAATGGTGATTCCTACCAAGGTTGGGGTTATGCCAATGCCAATACCTATCAGTCAGGACAAGTTATTGCCGTCACTGCTCCCAATGAATTAGGGTTAACTGGTCGGTATGTCATAGATTCAGTTTGGGAAAGTTATGGTCTTGTTGGTCAGGTGACCATTAATTCCTACTATGATGGTGCTGATGGCAATAATACTGACCCCGGCGGCAGTTATGGTTCTGCTTACTATGTTTCGGGGTCCGGTTACGGCGGTCTGGGATCGGAATCGGGCTATGCCTACGACTATAACTATCAAAGTACTGATATTTACTTCGACAACTTTTACGAAGCTAACCTTGTCACCCAACAACCGGGAAGCCAGCTTTATTATTTCACCTACTACTATGGCAATGGTGACTTCTATCAAGGTTATGGCTATGCTGTGGCGGGTACTTATACTCAGGATCAGCGCATTGACCAACAATCTGCAAATGAAACTGGTCAGACAGGTTACCACATCATTGATTATGTCTACGACAGTGCTTATAATTACTCTTCTGGGTATGTGTATGTTACTAACTACTATGATGCTTTGAGTAGCAGTGGTGGTTATGGTTATGCCCACTACGTTTGGGGTAATGGCTATAGTGGTCTAGGTTTCGAGTCTGGTTATGCCTACGACAATGCATATCAAAGTACTGATACGTCATTTAGTACCTTTAATGAAGCCAACTTAGTTACGAGTAACAGTGGAGACAGACAACTTTACTACTTTACTTACAACTATGGTAATGGCGATTATTACAAGGGCTATGGTTATGCAGCTGCTAACACTTACACTCAAGGTCAAAGTATTCCCCAAACTTCCCCCAATGAAACTGGGTTGGAAGGTTACTACGATATCACCGCTGTCTATAGTGATTCCTTTGGCTATCTTAACTCCGTTTTCGTCGATTACTATTATGATGCGGATACTGGCTACGGACCAGCAATCTATGCCTATGGTTCAGGCTATGATGGTCTGGGTTCTGAATCTGGTAGTGCATACGATGCTAACTATTTAAGTACAGACACATACTTCTCCAAGTTTTACGAAGTTGATCTTGTCGTACCCAGTAATGACAAGCAGCTCTACTACTTCACCTACTACTACAATGACAACCCAGCTACCACGGATGTCATAGAAGGTGACTATTACCAAGGGTATGGTTACGCTACTTCTGGTACTTATACTCAAGATCAGCTTATTGACCAAACTTCCCCTAATGAAACTGGTGGAACAGGTTACTACCAAATTACCTCTATCTCTAGTGTTACATACGGCACTGTCGGTGAGGTCTCCGTTTTCCACTACAATGATGCTGATACAAACTACGGACCAGCTTACAGCGTTTGGGCTCAGGGGTATAGCGGACTAGGGTCAGAATCAGGTTATGCTTACGACTACTACTACTCCAGTCCCGATAACTACTTCAACAACTATTATGAGGCGGATCTAGGCAATTCTAGTAGAGTTGACCTGTACTACTTCACCTACTACTACAATGACAACCCAGCTACCACGGATGTCATAGAAGGTGACTATTACCAAGGGTATGGTTACGCTACTTCTGGTACTTACACACAAGATCAGCGTATTGACCAAGCCAATGAAACTGGTGTAACAGGTTACTACAAAATTGATTCTGTATATTCCGACTCCAACTACTCCTCTGCCAACACGGTTTACGTCTACAACTACTATGACGGTGATACAGGCTATGGCTGGGCATGGAATGCTTGGGGACAAGGGTCTGCTGGTCTTGGATCTGAGTATGGCTATGCCTACGATTATAACTATATCACAACAGATCCAATATTTGGAAAGAGCGGCTCGACCTTCTATGAAGCGGATCTTATAAGCAGTTATGGTAAGGACACCAATGCCACCTTGGCAACAGCCACCAATTTGGGTGTGATCAATGAGCGAAATTTAAGTATCCTCACCAGTCCAGATACATCATCGTTCAGTGTGGGAACTGACCCAGGTTCCAATAATCTAGTTCCAGCGGATGTGGACATGTACCGTTTTGAACTGAGCCAACCTGGTACTATTAGCCTGGAGACCTCTCGTCCGCAGAACGGTGTAGACATGGATACCATTCTGCGATTGTTTGACGTCTACGGTAATGAACTGGGAACGGATGATAATACGGGACCTAATTTCTACTCTCGTCTCAATGCCTATTTAGATGCAGGCACTTATTACTTTGGTGTCAGTGGTTATGCCAATTTCTCTTACTCTCCCACCAGTGCCAACAGTGGGGTTGAAGGTAGTAATGGAGATTACGCCATCAGCATTGCCTTTAATCCCAATGCCACACCCTTTGTGGGTGACCCCAATGGTACAGCAACGGGGGCACGGGATATAGGTGCTTTAAGTAATTTTGCCACTGCTGGCGGTGCTGACGTTCCTTCAATCATTGGGCTAGATACAAACGTACCGGGTGTTGACCCCATACCGGAAAATCTCATTGCGGTAGGAGACCAAGATGTGGACCTGATCAAGTTCACCGTCGATCCCGGTTTGGTTATCTTCCAAACCAGTGATTATGTCCCTGACTACATTGGGAAATTTGGGCAGACACGCGGTCAAGCCTATTTAGACCTATTAGATTCCGATCGCGATGGAAGTTTTGATGACTCAATAGACACTGTGCTGCGTTTATTTGATGCCAGTGGTAATGAGTTAGCCATTGATGATGACGGTGGAGAAGGATTACTGTCTCGTCTGGAATATGTCTTCACAACAGCAGGTACATACTATTTAGGGGTGAGCGGTCATGGTAACTCCACCTACAACATCAATACTTTGCCTGATGCTGTTGATAATGACTCAAGCCGTCGCTCGGGTAGTACGGGTTCATCCCTGTTGAGCATCATCCTGCAACCCAAAACTGCTCCCCAAGACCCCAACGGTGTTTTCTATGGTGCTATTCCCGTTGACCTCCTCTATGGCTCTAACTTGACCCTTTCTGAGCGGATTGGCACTGACATCTTAGCAGATGCAACAATTAATGTTACGGGCGGTGATGTAGATTTATATCGGTTTGTAGCCAATGAAAGTGGTGTAGTGCTGATTGACATAGACACAGCCACTGGTAATAGCCTGAATACCTACCTGCGGATTTTTGATGGCAATGGTATTGCCCTTCCCAGTCCCTACTTTAACGACGACAGTACGGCTCAGGGCTTTAACCGGGACTCACTTACAGAATCGGGCAACAATTCTACTGATAGTTTTGTTCGGTTGGATGTGACCGCTGGCAGTACGTATTACATTGGCGTATCCGCCAGCGGTAACCAGACCTATGATCTGAACAATTTGGATGGACGCACAAACCCATCTACGGGAGATTACCAAATCAATCTGCAGTACGGTGGAGGTGCCACTACTGCAACAGATGCAGATGGATATATCCACGCTAACTTACCCAGTTTTAATCTAACTCAGACTAATACTGGCAGCAGTAACCTCACTTCCCTCCAGCGTAACATTGGTAACGATGATCAGGTGGCGGTTGGTGCAACCGATGTGGATTTTGTGAAAGTCAATTTCCAGGGAACTGGCACAACACCACGTATTCTAACGGCCACAGCTCGGGGAATAGGTACAGGACAAAGTGCCCTGGTGCCTACGGTCTATGTGTTTAACGGACAGGGCGATCGCCTATCAGCCTCCACGTCTAGCAGCAGTCCTAATACGGTACAAATCTCCCTTAATCCTGGTACTGACTACTATGTAGGCGTTGCTGGCTATGGGAACGAAAACTTCAATCCTCTCATCATGGGCAGCGGAACATCCGCTAATACGGGCAACTACACCCTTGATTTGAGCCTTTCCGGTAGCGATCGCCAGTTATTAACTGGTATTCTCAATGCTGCTAACCTACGGGGAAGTCTTTATGGTAACTCCCTAGACTTTGACATTGATCTGTTTGGACAGGGAACTCCCCGCACTTACACCCTTAGCTCTACCCCCCGCACCATCCTTGCTAGTCTGGGTGAAGACATAGACCAATATAGCGCCACAGCGGAAGAAAGTAATGCCTTTGGTCGTCTTTACATTGAGGCTCAAGGGTTAACAGGCAATGCTGCTAATGTGACAGCTACTAGCTCTGATGTAGGTGCTGATGATGTGGATATTTATCCAGTTAGCATTACTGAAGCTGGTGCTTATCGCTTCACTACCAGTGGTACAGGTATTGCCATCGATGATGCTCGCCCAACCTTAAAGCTTTTTGATTCTCAAGGTGCCTCGGTTACCTTAAATAACTATGGTCCACAAGGACTTGTAACGGGTAACGTGCTGGCAGATCTAACACCTGGTAATTATTACTTCGCGGTAATGTCCACTGGTACTGGCACTGACCAGTTTGCCTTCGGGAATGACCCAGGGTTTAGCTCCGCTTTAACTGAAGCTCAACTGCGAGAGTTTTATCAAAACACTGGCAATTATCAATTGGATATGGTCAAGGCATCTCTTGATCAACCTAATACCTGGATTGATCGAGGCACATCTTTCGCTCAAAGGTTTAGTCTTCCCCTAGATGTGGCCAGTCTGCAACTCTATGGTGCGAGTGGTATTACACCTAGCTTGAGGGTTAATGGTCCCAGTGGATCTGTGGCAGGTTCGCTAGTGTATGATGAAGATAATAACACACTGCGTTTTGTTCCCACCAATCCCATCTTGGCAGCAGGTGACTATACCATTACCTATACTGACCCATCTGATTTCAAAGCGGAAGGTGCCAATTTAACCGCTGGTAACTTGCAGTCGGCTACCTTTAATGTTCCAGCTGCTGGGCCTGTGGTCTATTTGCCTAGCTTTGCTCGTGGACCAGGTCAACCAGTAAATATTAATGGTACTGGTATACCAGTAAAAATATCCGATACTGATGGGCTGACTAATATTCGGATTACGGTGGACTACGATCCTGATGCACTAAATATTACTGATGCTCAACTTCCCGATGCCTTAAAAGATACTTGGGAAATTGTGGGTAGGCCAACTATTGCCAGTGGAAGGGTGACAGTTGATCTACGGGATAAGCTTAATGATGGGGTCAGTAGCCCTCTAGCTTCTGGGGATAGAGAAGTGATTCGCCTAATTGCGGATGTTCCCACAAGTGCAGTTTTTAATTCTGCGGAAGTGTTAGAGATAAGTGCTGGTGCTCGTGCTGGCTCGCGATCTGTAACTATTTCCGATAGCACTGCTGTACAGAAAGTTGCTTTCTTTGGAGATACTAATGCCAATGGAAGAGTTAACTCCGCTGATGCTGTTAGCGTTTTACGATTAGCCGCAGGACTGAGTGATGGTTTTGATCCCTTTGATTTAGTAGATCCTAATCTGATTGCGGATACGAACAACAATGGTCGAACTAATTCAGCTGATGCGGTTAACGTACTGCGGTTTGCTGCTGGAATAAGTACCCCGTCTATTCCCACTGTCACAAATCCTTCTCTTGCTGTTCCAGGTCTGGACCCAACAATTACTGTCTCATCCACCAGTGGTAATCCGGGAGACATCGTCAGCGTCACTCTTTCAGTAACCTCAACTGAAGATGGGGCCAATGATATAGCGTCTTATGGTTTGCGAATTGTCTTTGATACCAACATCTTGGATATTACTTCCGCTACTGGTAATTCTTCAGATGTGACCCCTAATACAGCGGCAGGTTTCACCACAGTTGAGAATGTTAATGATTCCCAGGGATTTGTTATTATCACGGGAGCGAACGCTACCGGTACTAACATTAGTTCTGGGTTACCACTCAATTTGGCAACGATTAATTTCACAATTAAATCCTCCGCTTCTGCTGGAACTACTCCCCTTACTTTGAGTTTGGCTCCTAACAACGATATAACTGACTCAAGTGATAATATCCTGACTCTAACCCCAGTCAATGGAACGATAACTATTAATAGTACTACTGGTGGAGGAGACACCACCGCCCCCGTTGTAAACGCCAACCAAACGTTCTCCTATGCAGAAGGAAAAATGGCTAACTTCCAAGTGGGAACGGTCACAGCTACCGATGCAGTAGGAGTCACAAGCTTTGCGATCGCATCTGGAAATAATTCCGGGTTCTTTGCCATTAGTAACAGTGGAGTAATTACCCTCACAGCAGCAGGTGCAGCTGCATCAGCCGCGTCCAATGACTTTGAGACTAATCCAAATACGTTTACATTAGGAATAACTGCTAGTGATGCTGCTGGTAACACATCTACTTCTACCAACATTACTATTAATGTCACCGATGTGGATGACACCGCCCCCGTTGTAAACACCAACCAAACGTTCTCCTATGCAGAAGGAAAAACGGCTAACTTCCAAGTGGGAACAGTCACAGCTACCGATGCAGTAGG
>NZ_LMVE01000125.1:0-334 GCF_001432185.1 Cylindrospermopsis sp. CR12
TAACCGTTGATTGCGGGAGCGGTTAATGCTACAGGTGCTACTTCACCAGCAGCTAGGTCTAAGGGGAAGTTGTGCGCATTGCGCTCGTGCATTACTTCCATACCTAGGTTAGCGCGGTTGATTACGTCAGCCCATGTACCGATTACACGACCTTGAGAATCAATGATGGATTGGTTGAAGTTGAATCCATTCAGGTTGAATGCCATGGTGCTTACACCCAGTGCTGTAAACCAGATTCCTACTACTGGCCATGCTGCCAAGAAGAAGTGTAGTGAACGGCTGTTGTTGAATGAAGCATATTGGAATATCAAGCGTCCGAAGTAACCGTGTGCTG
>NZ_LMVE01000125.1:375-36479 GCF_001432185.1 Cylindrospermopsis sp. CR12
CTCTTACTAAGGAAGATGTTACCAAGGAACCGTGCATAGCGCTGAACAAGCTACCACCGAATACACCTGCTACTCCTAGCATGTGGAAGGGGTGCATGAGGATGTTATGCTCTGCTTGGAACACAATCATGAAGTTGAAGGTTCCAGAGATACCTAAGGGCATACCATCAGAGAATGAACCTTGTCCGATGGGGTAGATTAAGAATACTGCGGTGATTGTGGATGGTAAGGAGCGTCCAGTTCAGCGTCCTCAAAACCGAGAACGCCAAAATGAAGTCTCCCACTGATATAAAAAATAACATATTTTGTACTATTGATAATCTAATGCTTCTGAAAGTAATATAATTTTGGATATTTGATCTCAAAGTAAGTGAGTGGAATTAAGTATAGGATGAACGTAGGTTAGGTTGAAGCATGAAACCCAACGCCCGCATAGGTTACGCTTATTCAGGATTTTATTAATGTTTTTGATAATGATAAATAGATATAAATGTTAATTAAACCCCAAATTCAAACTCCAGAAAAATTACCGTTTTTAAAAAAATTATCTTGGCAAAGAGAAGATATAAAAAATCTTACTCCTTTAGAAATGCTAAGAATATATGAGCGAGGGTGGCATTACCGGGGAGTTTTAGAAAACTTGAGCCATACAGAAGCCTTATTTGTGGAACAATTAGCTCAATATTATCATTCATGGTTAGGAGCGAAAATGTTTGAGAGGGAATTTCATCAAAAAATTTTAAATGTTCTTCAACAATTAAACACTAATTTTTTATTAGAGTGTGGTGCATATTTTGGCGGTGGAACTCTGGTTAGTTTAAATCATGGACAATATAGATTAAGCAAGGATATAGATTTTCTCTGTTCCACTGGTGCTGGCTACCGATTACTACGACAAAAAATAGCTAAAAATCAATATAATGCCCTTTTTAAAAATCAAAATAATCTCAACTTACCCGGGGAAATTAAAGCCGATCAGTATGGAATAAGATTTGCCATTATTGTTGATGAAACCCTGATTAAATTTGAAATAATTATGGAAGGACGTATTGAACTAGGAGAAGCAGACTATCCTAGTTGGTCACCTGTACCATGCCTAAATCAAATTGACAGTTTTGCAGAAAAACTTTTGGCTAATTCTGACAGATGGAATGATTCTTCAGTAGAGTCGAGAGATTTAATTGATTTGGCTATTCAAAGGCTCAGTTTCCCTATTCCTCAAGCAGCTATTGAGAAGGCTCAATCAGCTTATCCTGTAATTGAACCTTTAAAAAAAGCGATACTCTTTTTCCAAAATCACCCCAATTATCGAGACAAATGTTTTACAGCTTTGGGAATTTCTGAACCCAGTAAAATTATTGATGGTATTGATTTAATGGCGGCTGATTTCAATTTAAAAAACACACCTAGAACGTTTAGCGAGTCTAAAGAAGACTAGAAATGACAATTAATCCCCCTTACCTTTCGGTTTCTTGTAATGTCTAACCTTAGACATGGCAGGTTCCCTAGTTTTAACCATTTTCGTAATTTCTGTACTACTCATCATTAGATCAGCTATAATGGTATGACAAAGTGTAAAACAAGCAAGAGGTTTAATAAATATGACGACTTTAAATTTGAAAGTGGGGGAGAGGGATCATGGCACATGGTGATATGGAGGGAAAAACCATACCCACTATTTTATCACTAAAATGTCTCACTAAAAATCAAAATAAATATAAGGCAAACTTCCTTGAGGTGCCAATAACCAAACTGCATAAAAACATAGAGGTACAAAAACCAGTTTTAACTGCCATCTGAGTTCTAAGTGAAGTTTCCGTTTAAATACATAAGCCACAATCATGACGACAAATATTAAAATTAACCCCCATAATACCTGATTAGGACTAGTATTTAGAGCTTCCATATAAACCTTCTTAATAAATTGTACATCAGCTGTGTGTCCCCAGAGATTTCCCATGACTAATGCTGAATCTTCAATTCTAGGTAACCGAAACCAAATCCAAGAAATAAATACGGTCAATTGAGTTAATAACCATGCCAAAATTATCCCTAGAGGATGATGCCAAAATAGACGTAAAATCTTGAAATTATTGCTGACCACATCTGTAACTCTATGAATACATAAAGCTATACCGTGTGACCCCCCCCACACTAAAAAACCCCACGCGGAACCATGCCAAATACCGGCAATTAACATGACTATTAATAGGTTAACACAGGTACGTAATAATCCTCGACGAGAACCCCCTAAGGGAAAATATAAGTAATTACGTAACCAATCACCTAGGGTGATATGCCAACGACGCCAAAAATCGGCAATACTGCTACTCAAGTAGGGAAAATCAAAGTTTTCTGGTAATACTAAACCAAGTAGTAAAGCACTACCACGGGCAATATCTACATAACCGTTGAAATCCAAATATAGTTGAAAACCATAAGCGAAAGTAGCTAACCATAGATCTGTGCTACCTGCTCTTTGTATATTGTTAAAACATAATTCTACGAAAATTCCTAAATTGTCGGCTAAAACTCCTTTTTTCACCGCACCTCTGGCAATTAACCATAAACCTTCTGTCCGTATGTGAATATGGTTAATTTTTGTCTGATCAAATTGCCAAGATATTTGATGATAGCGGGTAATTGGTCCGGAAATTAGTTTGGGAAAAAATAATTTGTAGGATGCAAATTTTAATAGGTTATCAGCTGGGGGTACTCCTCGATAAACATCTATAAGGTAAGCTATATTCTCAAATGTAAAAAATGAAATTCCTAGGGGAATACCTAACTTGAAACTGGCATTTTCTAGGGTGATATCCCACCTCAATATCCATTGGGATAGAATGGTCGAGTATTTAAAAACTAATAATAAGCCTACATTTAAACAAATACCTAAAGCTAAAATTTTCAGCCTGTTAGGATTCCAGTCAGCTTCTATATTTTTTATATCTTGGTCTGAATCTTGGTTGTTGTTGTTTTTCTTTGAGTAATTATTTGAGGCAGAGTTTTCGGCAATTTCTAACCCTAGGCGAAAGTTAATAAATGTTAGAACTACCATTAGTGGTATATACTGCACATCCCAGGAGGCGTAAAAAACTATGCTGGAAATAATTATTGTCCACAGACGAAATTTTGATTGCTTAATATTCCAGTAAGTGATCAGAACAATTACTAGAAATAGACCGTAGAGAACAGATGTAAATTTCATTTATTTCTTCAACCAAGGGATGATCATATCAGTAGCTAATTTCTGGGAGAGTTCATGGGCTCCATAGCGGTTCAGATGGCTGGGATCAGAAAAGTATTCATCAATTTCTTTCCAGGTGCGACTGAAATCACCGTAGGTGAAATTGGGATTCTCTCTAGCATTACCTAACATATATCTTTTGAATTTTCGCTCATATTTAGACCTGAAGGAGTCTAGATAGTCTGTTGTTAATGGCATATTAATGAAAATTAGATGTATCTGTTGTTTTTGTGTGAATTGCAAAATAGAATTTAATGCGTTGTGTTGCATGCCATCTAGCTGAAAATCTTTGTAGTCACTATCGTAAGCACCAAACACTTTAGGATACTTTTGATAGTAAGTTTTAGCATCAAATTTTATGGATATGGGTAAAAATCCATTAAATTGATTAATATTGCTTTCTGCACCTGGGGAGTTATTATTCTTTTGATAGTTATTAATTAGGTCTAAATTATTCAGGTTATCGAAAAATAATTTCTTGATTTCTTCACGCTTTTGATAACCTAAAGATAAATTGGCTAAGTACTCATTTAATATCTCATTTGCTACCTGTTGGCTATTAATTTCAGTAATATTGGTAATGTTATTTTCTGTAGAGCTTTTATTTGCTACAGATGAGTTTTCATTCATTTTTCGTTCATTGGCTCTTTTTAATACCTCCTTATATCCCTGGGAAGCAGCAATAGCATTAAAAGTTATATCTAGACGACCATTGTTAAATGCTCTGGAACCGTCTCCCCAAATAATTATTTTTGGCAATTCCGCAGGTGTCAAGACTTGGCAAATCACAAATTCTACCACTTGAGCAGTGGATCCATTAATCCCTAGATTAAAAATGCTAACTTCTGGATAGCCACGACTAGCTAGGGTCTGACCAATAACTGATGGGTCAATACCCCGTAATGCACGAGAAGAACCAAGGATCAATATATCTGGTGGTTTGCCATCTGTTTTTAATCGTTTTCTATATAGTGCTAATTGTGCATCTAATTGCTTGGCATTAAAACTTGGCAGGTTCATAGAAGAGTCTTCTAATGAAACTTGATTATGTTGACTCAATACCCAAGTGTTGGAACTGGGGGAAGAATCGGAACTGTTAGATAATTTTAAATCTTTGGGTTGGTTATGTTTTGTCCCTTGGGATTGTTGTCTAATCATGGTTAAATTCCCTAAAAGCCAATCGCTTTGGATAATTAAGATTATTCCTAAAACTAACCACAAAAACCCGGCTGAAATTCCCTTTGCTTTTGGATCTATATCTCTTTGATTTTGGATTGGTATGAATACTTGAGTTGTTAAAAGTAACTTTTTTATTAAGTCTTTTATTTGTTGATGAAGACCTATGGATCGATATTCACTTTCCTCTTCTACCTCGATCCCACTATCACTATAAATATATGTAGTTAAGTTACTACTGGGCTGATAATTGACTAAACTACTATTATATTCTCTATATTCTTTATACTCCACTATTGAGGCAAACTTTGGTGTGTCTACTAAAACTAATTCTTCCGTTAGTGCTTGATTAGTCCCACGAAAGTTGACACCATAACGCCAAAGGGGATCCCTGTCACCTGCGCGACGACCATAGATTCTCACACCAGCGATCGCTCTAATTTGTTGTGCAAATTCAGTTACTTTGTCAGCTACCTGTTCTTGGGGTGGACAGGTAGTGGCGTCACACATAATATGTAATATGTTACCTTTTTGCAAGGTAAGAATACGAATTCCCCCCGTTCTTAACCGCCAATCTATATCATGATTAAGTAGACGTTCTAAAAGGAAAATTATTGCCCCTTGGTCTCCTGATGCTGCTAGTTCTTTGGTTGGGGTAGACAACTTTGTATTTTCCGCAGCAGGTAAAGACAACCAGTCTATCCATTCTGGTTGTGCTTCTTTGGCTGATTGCCCATATACGGTAGCTGATAGTACGCCCTGGGGACCAATGTTCCCCAATTGATTGGCAATTATGGGCAAACATTCCTCCTTTTCAGGTGGATTTTTCAGCAGACCAGTGGGATAACAAAATATATGTAGGGTAAATTTTTGCAAAGAAATGGTAACGGAAACCCCCAAATTTGATAGGGACTGGTTCAGCAGGCGATCAATTGCTTCTAGATCTCCCCAGCGGGCCCACTCTTGAACCATGGTTTCTGCCAAAGTTAGATCTACCCTTAACAACCAGTCTGGATTCGTTTCCCCTAGAACTTGAGATACAATTAGTGCATCCCCGTAATTTTCTAGGTTCAAATGGCGTAACTTCTGGGCGATTGGTTCCGCTAGTAATTCAGGATCATGACTGTAGGTAGATTGACAAAATACCCATAGGCGATCGCCCTCTTGGTTCATCTTGGTTTGTGAACCCACATTAAATTTTAGAGGTTTGCTTTTTACCTCTACTGAAACACCTAATGAACTTAGACTTTCGCTTAAGTATCGCGATATAGCCTGGATGTCACCTTGTCTTGCTAGATTTTCATTAGAAACGCTTAAATTGCTATGGTAAGATTTGGGTTCATTAGCTTGTAATAATAGGGATGCGCCGCTGCTGTGTAGATTTTTGTCTAATTGGTTACGGCTTTGCGGTTGCTCAGGAAAAATCATGGATTTATCACATTTGGCAGTTTTTTTTAACATTTTTGTTACCTTTGTAGCTGTAGAAATGAGCAAAGATATTATTAGAGGTTAAATCACCATAGAATTAACCTACTTAACCTATAATTTGGGCGTGCTCGATCTACACCTTATATATATAATTGCCAGTATCATTGTAACTAGTGATTCTAAAACCACCAATCTACAGAATAAATCATGTCTTCTACTATTTCCCATTCCCCGTTACTACAAATAGGCACAATGTCCATGTTACTACTACTCATAGCAAATAAAGTAACTAGTGAGGTGATTACAACCCTGGGAACTGCTAGTGAGGAGATATTTAGGGGCGATCGCCTCCCTCCACTAAAATTCCCCGAAACTTCCTGTGCTGAGGATAGAATTACAGGTTAAGCGGACCGGAGCAAAAAATATGAGTTCGATTTTATACTCTTCATTGCCAGCGGCAAATATGCACCCTATGTCTGAATTATTTTTACGTCATCGTCTGCACGTAGTAGAAGAATTATGGGAGTCGGTTCTCAGACAAGAATGTGGACAAAAAATGGTTGACCTGCTGCGTCAACTACGGGATTTGTGTTCACCGGAAGGACAAACCACCCATGATCAAGCATCCTCAGCAGTAGCACTGATTGAACAGCTCAATATTAATGAAGCTATTCGTGCTGCTCGTGCTTTCGCTTTATACTTCCAGTTAATTAACATTATTGAGCAAGAATATGAACAAAAGCAACAGTTAACCCGCTATTCGGTGCCCGATCCTATGGACCAAGAAAGCTGGCCTAACATTATTTATTCAACTAATCAAAGGGAAAATGATCTACCTATCAATAAAGAGACTGGGAATGATAAAATTACCCCTTACCAGAAGGGAACCTTTGCGGTGTTATTCCCCCTACTATTTAGATTAAATGTTCCACCTCAGCAGATTCAAAGACTGATTTCTCAACTGGATGTGCGCTTAGTCTTCACAGCACATCCCACGGAAATTGTCCGCCACACCATCCGGGACAAACAAAGACAGGTAGTACACCTTTTACAGCAGTTGGATACTCTACAAACCCATACTGGTGCTCATCCCTGGGAACTGGCAGAAATTAAGGAGCGTTTATTAGAAGAGATTCGCCTCTGGTGGCGCACAGATGAACTGCATCAGTTTAAACCAACCGTATTAGATGAAGTAGACTATGCATTACATTACTTTCAAGAGGTTCTATTTGATGGTATTCCTCAATTGTATAAACGATTTGCTTATGCTTTAAAACAAACATTTCCTTGGTTGGAACCACCTGGTAAGAACTTTTGTTCTTTTGGCTCTTGGGTAGGTTCCGATCGGGATGGTAACCCATCAGTGACACCCGAGGTGACTTGGAAAACTGCCTGTTACCAGCGAAAAATGGTTTTAGAGAGATATATTCAATCTGTGAAAAAGCTGATTGAGTTACTGAGCATTTCCATGCACTGGAGTGATGTCCTACCAGATTTGTTGGAATCTTTAGAATTGGACCAATCTGTATTAGGTGATGTTTACGATGATTTAGCTCTCCGCTATCGTCAAGAGCCTTATCGCTTAAAACTTTCCTATGTGTTAAGAAGATTGGAAAATACCAGAGATCGGAATTTGTCTTTATATCGTGGGGAGACTCCCACCAATGAGGATTCTGATAAATATGCTTCGGGGGAAGAATTTTTGGCGGAGCTAAGACTGATTCAACGTAACTTAACAGAAACTGGATTGAGTTGTGGAGAGTTGGATAATTTGATTTGTCAGGTGGAGATTTTTGACTTTCATCTAGCCCAGTTAGATATTCGTCAAGAATCTTCTAGACACTCTGATGCAATCAATGAAATTCTTGAATACCTGCAAATCCTTCCCGGAACCTATAATGAACTCTCAGAAAGCGAAAGAGTGAGTTGGTTGACAGCAGAATTACAGACTAGAAGACCTTTAATTCCAGCAGAATTGCCATTTTCGGAAAAAACTAATGATGTCATTGAAACTTTCCGAGTGGTGCGATCGCTACAACAGGAATTTAGGATTAGGATCTGCCAAACATATATTATTAGCATGTGTCGGCAAGTTAGTGACGTATTAGAGGTACTACTACTAGCCAAGGAGGCCCAATTATTTGACCCTGCTACTGCGGTTGGCTCTATTCGTGTAGTTCCCCTATTTGAAACTGTAGAAGATTTACAAAGATCCAGAAGTGTGATGCGGGAATTATTTGAACTTCCCCTATATCGTGCTTTCCTAGCGGGAGGTTATAAACCCGATCACACAGAAAATAACCTATCCCATAGCGATCTTAAACCTAACCTCCAAGAAGTGATGTTAGGATATTCCGACAGTAATAAAGACTCTGGTTTTTTAAGTAGTAATTGGGAAATCCACAAAGCCCAAAAATCCCTGCAAGAAATTGCTGAAGAATACGGTTTAAACCTGAGAATTTTCCATGGGCGGGGGGGATCGGTAGGTCGTGGTGGTGGACCAGCCTACGAGGCGATTTTAGCCCAACCTGGACATAGTATTAATGGTAGGATCAAGATTACCGAACAGGGAGAAGTTTTAGCTTCTAAATATTCTCTGTTAGATTTAGCTTTGTATCATATAGAAACAATTACTAGCGCAGTAGTGCAGGCTAGTTTATTGAGAACAGGGTTTGATGACATTGAAGCGTGGAATGAGATCATGGAAGAATTGTCGGTGAGATCTCGTCAACATTATCGAGCTTTGATTTATGAAGATCCTGATTTTATTGACTTCTTTCATCAGGTAACGCCTATTGAAGAAATTAGTCAGTTACAAATTAGTTCTCGCCCAGCCCGGCGATCATCTGGCAAAAAAGATTTGGGCAGTTTAAGAGCTATACCTTGGGTATTTAGTTGGACACAAACCAGATTTTTATTGCCTTCTTGGTATGGTGTAGGTACGGCATTAGATGAGTTTCTACAAGAAAAACCGGAAGAACATTTGAAACTAATGCGTTATTTCTATATTAAGTGGCCTTTCTTTAAAATGGTAATTTCCAAAGTAGAAATGACCCTAGCAAAAGTGGATATAGAGATGGCACGTCATTATGTACAGGAACTTTCCAGTCCAGAAGATAGATCAAGATTTGAGAAAGTATTTTTCCAAATTGCCAGGGAATACTATTTGACTAGGGACCTGGTGTTGAAAATCACGGGAAATCAAAGACTACTAGACGAAGATCCCACCTTGCAGCGGTCAGTACAATTACGAAATAGCACCATATTGCCATTGGGGTTCATTCAGGTTTCCTTACTCAAGCGATTGAGACAGTACAAGACTAGTAGTACACCGGGAGTAATACATTCTCGTTACAGTAAAGGGGAATTACTACGCGGCGCATTGTTGACTATTAATGGGATTGCAGCGGGAATGAGAAATACTGGTTGATGATTTTTAAGGAGTGGTGGAATGATCAAAAAACGCACTTTAATTTGTACTGTTATTGCGCTATTATCAGGCATAATTGGTGGATTAACAGCTGCACAAATCTCCTCTATGTTACATAATCAAAAATGCCTGACTCAACTATGGGGTTGGCAACAGATTTGTCATGTAGTGGTAACACCAGGAGCAATATGGCAAGGTAGCATAGCGGGAATTTGGACTGGTACAATATTAGGAGCGTTTTTTGGTGGTTTGGTGGTGCGTAAAATTGATTATTTAGGTTAAATTCTCTCCTCTTCCTGATAGAATACCTGTTAAGTTTAACCAGATTATAGCCATGACCACCGAAACAACTGCACAAAATCCAACCACTGGCGCTGATGCTGTAGATATAGCGATCGCACAGGGAATTGACTTTGATGGATCCCCCATTCCTACCGTCAAGCTGGAGTTATATAATTACGTTATGGGATTGGAAGCAGGTAGACAACGGAGTGGGGTATCTAACACCATGCGTTCTCGAATTGTTCGCATTGGTGCTAAACACATACCCCAAGCGGAGTTAGATGAGAAATTAGTAGCAGCTGGTTTTGCACCCTTAAAGGAAAAAGAGATTGCTTTTTTCTATGGTAGCAAGTAAGTTTAAAAATGTAGTTTTTCCTCTTGTATAACATCCGTCCCCATCACCTTATCCCAAAAGCGAAAATAAAGACCATAATTACAATTGAATTTGTGATGATGTAGGGTGTGATGGGAGGGTGTAATCCAATGTTCACCCCAAAAACCCTTAATCCAGGAACGGGGATAAACTTCATAACCTAGGTGATTAATCACGCCAAATAGCGTCATTAATATTAATAATAGTATTAACATGCTGGTATGAATGGGAATGATCAGCAGCATGACAGGAATAATCACTGCCTGCATTATACTTTCTAAAGGGTCAAAGCAGAAGGATGTCCAGGGTGTGGGTTTGATAGATTGATGATGTATTCGATGAAAGCGGCGATATATTTTAGGATTGTGTAACCATAAATGGGTCCAGTAAAAATATGTATCGTGTAAGAATAAATATATGAGTATGCTTATAGGCAAGTATAAATAGCCATATTCCAGAGGATTAGTGTACACCTTGGTATATCCATTACTAATGATAGTCATGGACAGAGCGACTCCTGGGGAGAAAATTAGACTGGATAGAATAGACCATTTGATTTCAGTTTTGATATTCTGACTGTTTTCTTTAATTTCCTGAAGACGGCGTTTTTCCCAGGAACGAGGACGACGAGTCCACAGCAACCAATAAAGGGGCCAGGATACAAGAAAATATCTGACAGAAAGTGCGCAAAATATAATTATTGTCAGCGCGGTGAATTCTATGATATTAGATAACATCTGTTTTATTAATAATTGTTACAAATATATTATATATAACCAAGGTTATACTGTTGAGATTGGGAAAACTTTTTGAAGACTATGAACAAATACAGTGAAATACCGCCCCACACGTGGAAACGTGCTATTGGTCTGGGGTGGGAAAGACCATATAGAGTCCGCTATCCCAGCAATTTGGATGATGGGCCATTTCATGGTATGCCATTAGGTGGTTTTGGAGCAGGTTGTATTGGTCGTTCCTCTCGGGGAGATTTTAATTTATGGCATATTGATGGGGGTGAACATGTTTTTAAAAATGTTCCTGGGTGTCAGTTCAGTATTTTTACATCTGGTCAAGCTTACGCGTTATCCACCCAACCACCAGAAGATAACACCTTACAAACCTGGCAATGGTATCCCAATACTGATGGGGGGACATATCACGCACTCTACCCCCGCAGTTGGTTTGTATATGAAAACGTATTTCCCCTACAATTCACTTGCGAACAATTTTCCCCGGTTTGGGCCCATAACTACCGAGAAACTAGTTATCCGGTAGCTGTTTTCTTATGGAATATCCATAACCCAACTAATCAACCCCTTACTGCGAGTATTATGTTGAGTTGGGAGAATATGACTGGGTGGTTTACTAATGCTCTTAAATCTCCTCAAGTTAAAATCAGGGATGATGGCTCTCCTGTATATGAATATCAACCGCGATGGGGTGAAAGTCAGGGGAACTATAACTGGTTAGCAGAAAATGACCAATATTTGGGTTGTGTTTTAGGTCGAGCTACAGATCATCCAATTCAAGAAGGTGATGGTACTTGGTGTATTGCTACTGTGAAAAATCCCCAGGTTGAATTATTCTATCATTGCCAATTTAATCCCCTGGGTAATGGTGAAGAAATTTGGCGTGACTTTAGTCAGAATGGCTCTCTATCTAATTACCAGGACGAAACCCCCGCAGATGTAAATTCCCGTTTGGGCGCTGCTGTTGCAGTTCGCTTTACTCTCCCACCTGGGGAAACTTTAACAGTTCCTTTCGTCTTGAGTTGGGACTTTCCAGTGACAGAATTTGCAGCAGGTGTCAACTATTATCGTAGATATACTGATTTTTTCGGCACTACCGGCGATAATGCTTGGCAGATTGCTACTTGTGCTCTGAAAGAATGCTACAACTGGCGATCGCATATTGAGAGTTGGCAAAAACCAATTCTGGAAAGGGAGGATTTACCAAGCTGGTTCAAGATGGCTTTATTTAACGAACTGTATGATTTAACTAGTGGGGGAACCCTGTGGAGTGCAGGGACGGAAAAAGACCCCATGGGTCAATTCGCGGTTTTAGAATGTTTAGACTATCGTTGGTATGAGAGTTTAGATGTTAGATTATATGGTTCCTTTGGACTGTTAATTTTATTCCCAGAATTGGAAAAGGCGGTCATTCGTGCTTTTGTGCGGGCCATCCCCCAAAGTGATGATAGATCTAGAATTATTGGATACTATTTAACCATTAACTCCCCCAGTCCGATGGCATTACGCAAGGTAGCAGGGGCTACACCTCACGATTTAGGCGCACCTAATGAGTGGGTTTGGGAGCAAACCAACTATACCAGTTATCAGGACTGTAACCTATGGAAAGATTTGGGTTGTGATTTTGTCCTCCAGGTGTACCGTGATTTCCTGTTTACCGGTGCTAATGATATAGAGTTTCTAGTTGACTGTTGGCATGGTATGGTGCTGACTTTAGATTATCTCAAACAATTTGACATGGATGGGGATGGAATACCGGAAAATTCTGGCGCTCCCGACCAGACCTTTGATGATTGGCGACTAAGTGGTGTTAGCGCCTATTGTGGTGCTTTGTGGTTGGCAGCTTTGGAAGCTGCGATCGCCATTTGTGATGTTTTGATAAACCGCCCGGAATTACCAAATGTAGGGGAGCAAAAATCTATTTATGAGCATTGGTTAAACCAATCATTGCCAGTATATCAACAAAAACTATGGAATGGCAAATTTTACCGTTTAGATAGTGAAAGTGGTTCCAATGTGGTGATGGCTGATCAACTATCAGGACAGTTTTATGCCAGGTTGCTTAATCTACCGGATATTGTGCCAAAAGATCGGGCCCTTTCCGCTTTGACTACTATCTACGATGCTTGTTTCCTCAAGTTCCAAGATGGTAAGTTTGGTGCTGCTAATGGTGTTCTTCTGGATGGTTCACCGGAAAACCCTCAAGCTACCCACCCTCTGGAGGTTTGGACGGGTATCAATTTTGGCTTGGCTGCTTTTTTACTGCAAATGGGCATGAAAGATCAAGGTTTGCGTTTAACCGAAGCAGTGGTGAGACAGGTCTATGACCATGGTCTACAGTTCCGCACACCAGAGGCGATCACCGCTGCTGGTACTTTTCGGGCTAGTACCTACCTTCGGCCTATGGCTATTTGGGCTGTGTATATATGCTTTAAATAGTTATTGGTAATTAAATCTTAAGAGATAACCATAGCCACCAGCGGGCCAGAATGTCTATCCAGCTTTTTATAGCGTTCTGGTTCCATATATTAATTGACATTAAATATGACATCTATGTCGTGAATCACTTGATAATACACTTGGTTATGGGTATTTGTTAGGGAGCATCATTTATTTCCCCTTAAATGTTTAATTTAATAAATTATTAAATGGTATCATAAGCAACTAAATTATAAAAATATTCTATCTTCATGCCCCACAGTTATTGCTATTTATTTAACTTGAGTGATTTGCTATTTCTGTGTTAATAATTATTTTATTAAAGGAGATTGCCAAAAAACATATAACAATCTATAATCAAGGAACTACCGAAGGCAATTTTACGGAAAATCAGGGATTTCTGCTGAGTGATAATTTATGAAGTTCTTATTCTATAAGGCTTTACACTCCTACATCAAATTGAGATTGCCTCAAATATTCAACAATTGATAACTTTAAAGTTGTCTAAAATGAGGGGTCAGACCCCCCATTTATCTAACAAAAATCAGACGAAAGTTAAACTTGCACAATGACCAAATGAACGTTTTGAGATCTTCACTAAATTTGACTTATCAACTTGCCATCTTGGCAGATGATATGGGAAAAAAAGATAGTATAAATTACAAATGTAGCTTGAGAGAAGTCAGATTCCATGGGTTTACTGACTCAAAAATGGTGATACTTTATAAAAAAGTTTCACCATTTATCAGCGGCTATTTGTACAACAATACTCAATGACCATAGTCTTGTTCTGGTTACTCTTTGGGGTTGATGACTAGAGGATAATTAAACACGGATCCGAAACTGGTCAATCACATCTGAGCATTCATCAAATAAATCACGCCTAAAAAATAAAAGTAAGACTAACTATGAATCACAATTTTTCTAACAACACTGGACTTGCTGATACGAAAATCAATCCTGAGCAGTTTGACCAGGTAATAGAGGCCATTCTAGCTGGCAAGTATTCTTGGGCCTGCGTGCTAATGTTGCGGTTTGTGGGTTATAATCCTTTGCATTATATTCCTTACCGTACTTACAACCGACTAATCAAGGAAAACTCCCATCAAAATCGGTCCGAGACCGAGAAAAAGGAAAATCTCAAACTTGCTTCATCATCCAGCGACAAACGAACTGATAATAATCATGTAACCCAAACCAACTGTTTGACCAAAATTAAAGACTTGGCCTATCTGGAGGTAAGAGGTAAAAAGTCCCAGTCAGAAGTTCACCATACCCGCAGAGAGAAAAAGTTGGCATAGCTACTTGATATCTGGGGGAGGTGTCAATACCAAGCAGTGGCAAATTAATGTTTTTAAAAATTAATGTTTTTATTGTCGGTAAAGATCGCTAATTCGGTTTCTGGATCGAAAAAGTGCAGTTTTTCCACAATGGGTGATAGCCAAATTTGATCCCCCATGTTAATTAGTCTATCCGAAGGTACTCTTACCTGTAGTATCTGACCATCTAATTTCGGTAAATCAGGGTTAATTACTCTTACACTCAGGAAACTATCATTTCCCAGATTTTCTACTAGATCTACTTTAACGGGTATATTTTTTGTCGCCGGTACACTTAACATCAGGTGTTCTGGACGAATACCTAAAATTACGGTTTGTCCACTGTATTTTTGTAGTGCTTTTCCCCACTCACTTGGTAGAGTAAAGCGAAAATTGCTGTGGGTAATTAATAGTGGTGCATAAAATTCTACGGGAATGAAATTCATCGGTGGTGAACCAATAAATTCTGCCACAAAGCGATTTTTGGGATAGTTATATATTTCTAAGGGGCGGGCAACTTGTTGAATTTGTCCCATATTCATAATGGCAATGCGATCGCCCATAGTCATTGCTTCTGTTTGGTCATGGGTAACATAAATAGTGGTTGTTCCCAATTGTCGCTGTAATTTGACAATTTGTACGCGAGTTTCTGCTCGTAGTTTAGCATCTAAATTAGATAGGGGCTCATCCATTAAAAACACTTGTGGATCCCGAGCGATCGCTCGACCCAGTGCTACCCGTTGTCTTTGTCCTCCGGAGAGTTGTTTAGGCAGTCTATGTAACATTGTGTTGATTTGTAGCAAATGAGAAACTTTTAAAACCTGTTGTTCTATAATTTTTTCCGTTTGATTCTGATAACGTAATTGTTTGGGTAGTTTTTGAGTCAAACCCATGAGCAGATTTTCTCCCCACTGACCCATAGTTCCCTTAGAGCTAGTGTGGTTAACTGGTAAACGACGACGTAAACCAAATGCAATATTTTCATAAACTGTCAAATGGGGGTAAAGAGCATAATTTTGAAATACCATGGCAATATCTCTGGCCTTGGGAGGTAAATCATTAATCAGATCATTCCCTATCCAAATGTTACCCCCCGTCATCACCTCCAATCCTGCTATTAAACGTAGCAAGGTACTTTTTCCACAACCTGAGGGGCCCACTAACACCATAAACTCGCCCTCGGTAATAGTTAAATTAATCCGACGTAGGACATGAATACTATCTCCAGGTTGGTTAGGAGAAGATGACTCTTGGTTCTTAACTTCTCCTATGCGGGGAGGGAAAGTTTTGTAAACGTTTTCTAATACAACTTTTGCCACAGTAAGTGATTAAGTAAATTAATAAGTGATTTAAGACCCCAAAGCAGTTGTGCTACCATGACCATATTATGAGAATATTGGGTCAAGAGGGAGTCTTTTTGATACAGTAGTTTCTTTCAAACTAATCGATAATATAGAGAAGAGAAAACATAGAATCTTTAAATTCTAGCTGGTCATTATATATTATATATTAGGGGTGTCTTGTGTACCTTTAGATTAATTAGCCATTAACAAACCGTATGGTAATGCTCAAGTTTCCTGAACTGGAGAATTAAATGGGAAATAATTGGGAGACAAAATCCTGTTTATCTACCACCAGATGCAATAATTGCAGTCCTAACAGTCTAGACACTATATAATTTGAGAAGAGGAAATCAGAACCTTGGACGACATCACACAAGAAATTATGCTGAATACCTTTACCCTAGATGAAGTGGTTGAGTTCGCAGAAAATCCAGAACCTCGGTGTCCCTGTGTACTCCTGCTAGATACTTCCGGATCCATGCAGGGTGATAGAATTGAGGCACTAAATCAGGGTCTACTGAGTTTTAAGGATGAACTGGTTAAGAACACCCTAGCTGCTAGAAGAGTAGAAGTGGCAATTGTTACTTTTGATAGTCATGTAAACGTGGTACAAGATTTTGTGACCGTAGATCAATTTACTCCTCCTATTCTAACAGCTCAGGGATTAACAACTATGGGAGCGGGAATTAATAAATCCCTAGAAATAATTCAGGAGCGCAAATCCCAGTATCGTGCCAATGGCATTGCTTACTATCGTCCATGGGTATTTATGATTACAGATGGTGAACCCCAGGGTGAGATAGACGAGGTTATAGAACAAGCAACCCAGCGTCTACGAGGAGATGAGTCCAATAAAAAAGTAGCTTTTTTCACTGTAGGAGTAGAAAATGCCAATATGGATCGTCTCCATCAAATAGCTGTGCGGACTCCCCTAAAACTCAAAGGTCTCAACTTTGTAGAAATGTTTGTGTGGCTTTCGGCCAGTATGTCCGCTGTATCCCATTCTCAGTTAGAAGAGCAAGTAGCACTACCGCCCATCGGTTGGGGTTCTATCTAAATATATATTGACAATAGCCAGCCATCAGCTACCATTTATGCGATTATGAACTCATCGAAACAGGTTGCCCAATGGCGAGTAGCAGCCGCATCCGTATGTGGAACCAGCCATATCAAAAATGACCAGTTGTGTCAAGATGCTCACTATTGGCATATACTGCCCAATAATGTATTATTAATAGCAGTTGCAGATGGAGCAGG
Source organism: Cylindrospermopsis sp. CR12 (assembly GCF_001432185.1). Lineage (NCBI taxonomy): Bacteria > Bacillati > Cyanobacteriota > Cyanophyceae > Nostocales > Aphanizomenonaceae > Cylindrospermopsis > Cylindrospermopsis sp. CR12. The sequence goes on from NZ_LMVE01000125.1 coordinate 17,419, forward strand.
TTGTGCCAATCTAGGGAAAGTAGGAGCGGTGATAGCCACCCAAACAGCTATAGAGTATATATCCCAGCGGAAAGATATTGCCACCGTCATCACTGATGATATCCTATTGAGAGAGTTGCTGCATGAGGCCATGATCAATGCCAAAACCGCTTTGGAAAACGAAGCTCAGGTGGGCAAATATGAGCTATCTGACCTAGCAACTACCTTAATTATTGTAGTTGCTACCCCAAAACTTGCAGCGGTAGCACAAATAGGAGATGGTTTAGCTGTGACTAGGGATAGCACGGGTAAATTGCAAGCTCTGACCATTCCCTACAGGGGCGAATATGTCAACGAAACCATATTTTTGACTTCATCTGAAGCGGTGACTACAACTCAGCTACAAATCTTGCGTCATAACATAGTTAATATTGGAGTGCTTACCGATGGTCTACAAATGTTAGCTCTAAATATGCTAGTTCAAGAACCACATCAACCCTTCTTTTTACCCTTATTTGATTTTGTTGCCAAGGTTAAAGACCATAGACTAGCAAAAGAACAGTTAACAAGTTTTTTATCTTCTAGAAAAATTATTGAACGTACGGATGATGATTTAACTTTGGTACTAGCAGCATTTAGTAACTGATAAAAGGTTTGTTTTATAAAGTCCATTAATCACCATTGAATTATGCAGGTACTACGTTCTTTTTCCAATCAAGAGGTTCTGGATTTACAGGAAAATTTGGGACGCGGGGGTGAAGCTTGTGTCTATACGGTTCCAAGCGATGAAAATTTAGTCGCCAAAATTTATCATCACCCAACTTCTAGTCATATTCAGAAACTGCGGGCCATGATCGCCAACCCCCCAGCAAATCCTGCGGCCAGTTTTGGTCATATTTCTATAGCATGGCCACAGGAGTTATTAACTGCTGCGGAGGGTAGTGATACTATTATTGGCTTTTTAATGCCACGGATTCGGAACATGCGTCCTATTATGGACTTTTATAATCCTGGCAATCGTCGTCAAAACTGTCCCCTATTTAATTATCAATATTTGCTGCGCACTGCTCGCAATTTGGCCGCAGCTTTTGCCGCGTTACATGCAAGTAATTACTGTATTGGCGATGTCAATGAATCAAATATTCTAGTCAGTAACACAGCTTTAGTTAGTTTAGTGGATACGGACTCCTTTCAAGTCCCAGATTTGTCTCAAAATACGGTTTATCGATGTTTGGTGGGTAAACCAGAATATACTCCCCCAGAACTTCAGAATAAAACCTTTGCTGACTATAATCGGGAAACCTATCATGATTTGTTCGGGTTAGGGGTGTTGATATTCCAGCTTTTGATGGAAGGGACTCACCCTTTTTCTGGGGTTTTTCAAGGTTTAGGGGATCCCCCCACTTATGAGTCCCGCATTCTAGCTGGCCATTTTACCTATAGCCAAAAACAAAAAGTCCCCTATTTACCTACTCCCATTACTCCCAGTTGGCAAACTCTTCATCCTGATTTACGAGATCTGTTTATCAGCTGTTTTGAAGATGGTCACCATTCTCCCTATTTGCGCCCCAGTGCCCAAACTTGGCTATCGGTTTTATCTACTGCAGAAGCAAGTTTGATTTCTTGTGCTGTTAATCCTCAGCATGCTTATCATCCTCATCTAGATAAATGTCCCTGGTGTGAACGCACCATGAAGTTGGGGGGGAGAGACCCCTTTCCATCTTTGCAGGCAATCTCCGCTCGGGAACATCTCCAACCCCGACGCAAATCTCGTAAGCGCCCTAGATATCAGCCCCGTGTTCGTAAACCAGCTGTTCCCGTTTTGGCTACCTATACCCAATTCTCTTTGAGATCAACTTCGCCTGTTTATCAACCTGTACAAACATCAAGTAGGTCTAAGTTTTATACTCTTATGTTTGGACTTTTAGGTTTGGGTGTATTGGGTTATTTGGATATTATGGTTAAATTTACCCGTCCTTTTCTCTCTCCTAATCCTTACACTCAACAAAGTTTATTGTCTAGTAGAAGCGAAAATGTTCATTCCCCATTAAGTTTAAGTTTTAATGATTACTATCAACGTGGTAATCAGGCTTATCAACAACAGGACTATCAACAAGCAATTGAGGACTTTAGCCAAGGTATCAAACAAAATACTAATTTTTCTAAACTATACATGCATAGGGGCAATGCCCGCTATAATTTAAATGATTATGAAGGAGCATTGACAGATTATAATCTGGCTTTGAAAATTAATCCCCAGGAAGTTAAGGCATTTATCAATCGTGGTAATGCTTATCTTAAACTGGCTGACTATAGCAATGATCCGGATTATGAATATAAAAAAGCTATAGACAGTTTCAATAATGCTATTAACATTAACCAACAAGATGATGAAGCCTATGTTAGAAGAGGTATTGTTCGGTCACAAATAGCCAGATATAGTAATAACTCACAAGAGGAATACGAAAGATCTATTGGGGACTTTACACAGGCAATTAAACTCAATCGTTTTAAAGCAGAAGCCTACTTTCAGCGCGGTCTAGCTCGTTACCAATTTGCCCAATATAGCAGTAATTATGCTCAAATATATAAACAGGCGATCGCAGATTTTGACCAGGCATTAAATATTAATCCAGAAATGGCAGAGGTGTTCCTCAAAAGAGGAATGATTTACTATGAATTAGCCCAATATGGAGAAAGGACAGCCAGGAATAATCAGCAACAAGCTCTGGAAGATTTAGAAAAATCTGCTCAATTATATCTGAATAAGAAGGATGTGAACAACTACCAGCAAGCTATCAGTAATATTTGTGTTATTGCTGAAGAAAAGTGCGACTATTTTTTACAGAACTCATCAATTATTTATAATGTAAATCCCTGAAATGTAGTAAGAAAAATAATATTTTCCTCACCAAGGAGATAGATATCTAGTAGCTGTCTCCTTGTTTTTTTGTTGACAATTATCTTATTTCAAGGCTTACCCTAAATTTACTGACTCTTTATAAACAGTCCCGTTTTTTTTCGCTAGATTACTATTATGTTCCATCAGAAAGGGAAACCAAGCAAAATCCCATCTATTTAATTCCCATAACTTGTCGTGCTGGCAAATAGTTAAATCAAATAAATCAGAGGTATTTGCATGAAAGCAGTAATTCTAGCTGGTGGTTTAGGAACGCGTCTGAGTGAAGAAACTAGTATTAGACCTAAGCCAATGGTAGAAGTGGGTGGCAAGCCAATTCTTTGGCATATTATGAAAATATATTCAGCTCATGGTATTAATGATTTTATCATTTGTTGTGGATACAAGGGTTACATTATTAAGGAGTATTTTGCCAACTACTTCCTCCACATGTCAGACGTAACTTTTGATATGAGATTTAATCAAATGAGTATCCATTCCGGATATGCAGAACCATGGCGGGTTACTTTGGTAAATACGGGCGATAATACCATGACAGGTGGTAGACTAAAGAAAGTGAGAGAACATATTGGTAACGAAACTTTCTGTTTTACCTATGGAGATGGTGTCAGCAATATTAATATTACGGAACTAATTAATTTTCACCAAAGCCAAAAAACCTTAGCCACCCTTAGTGCTGTCCAACCAGCAGGAAGATTTGGGGCAATTTCCCTAGGACAAGAACAAACTAAAATTACCAGTTTTAAAGAAAAGCCAGAGGGTGATGGTGCTTGGATTAATGGTGGTTATTTTGTCCTAGAACCAGAGGTAATTAATTTTATTGCTGATGAAAGTACGGTTTGGGAAAAGGAACCACTAGAAAAATTAGCGGATATGGAACAACTGTCAGCTTTTAAACATCAGGGATTTTGGCAGCCAATGGATACTTTAAGAGATAAAAACTACCTGGAAGATTTGTGGAAAAATAATCAAGCTCCTTGGAAGGTGTGGGCATAATTGATGGTGATTTAAGGGAAAAATAATCATGTATGACTTTGCCATTATTGGTGGTGGAATAGTAGGACTAGCTACGGCCATGGCTTTAGGTAAACGCTATGGTCAGACCAAGATTTTAGTCCTAGAAAAAGAAGCGGAATGGGCATTTCATCAAACTGGCAACAATAGTGGTGTCATTCATTCTGGTATTTACTACAAACCCGGTAGTTTCAAAGCAAAATTCTGCCGTGATGGCAGTCGATCAATGGTGGAATTTTGTCGAGAACATAATATAGATCATGATATTTGTGGTAAGGTTATTGTCGCCACAGAACCCGAGGAAATACCAAGATTAGAAAACCTCTATCAGCGAGGTTTAGATAATGGTATTCCCGTGAAGAGAATTAGTCCTCAAGAAGCAAGGGAAATTGAACCTCATCTTAGTTGCTTGGCAGCAATTCGAGTCTCTTCTACTGGGATTGTCAACTACAAACAAGTTTGCCTCAAGTACGCGGAGATTATTCAAAATCAAGGAGGCGATTTACGCCTTAACACCCGGGTTTTAAAACTACACCCAAGCGGCGAAAATCAGATAATAGAAACTACCAAAGGCAGTTTTGAAACTAGATTTGTAATTAACTGTGGTGGACTACATAGCGATCGCCTGGCGGAATTGGGTCAGGTAAATCCCCAAGCTAAAATCGTTCCCTTTCGGGGAGAATACTATGAACTAACACCGGAAAAACGTTCTTTAGTCAAAACGCTTATTTATCCAGTTCCTAACCCAGATTTCCCATTTTTGGGTGTACATTTTACCAGGATGATTGATGGCACAGTTCACGCTGGTCCAAATGCGGTTTTGAGTTTTAAAAGAGAAGGTTACAAAAAAACCGATTTTGATCTAAGAGATCTAACTGAAGTCATTACCTATCCTGGTTTTTGGAAACTAGCAGCCAAACATGCTGATGAAGGAATCAAAGAAATGATACGTTCCTGGAGTAAAGCAGCTTTTGTCAGAAGTTTGCAAAAACTGATTCCAGAAGTGGAGGCGAAAGATTTAGTACCCACCCATGCGGGGGTTAGAGCTCAAGCATTAATGAATAATGGTTCTCTGGTAGAGGACTTTTTAATCGTTCCTGGTAAAAACTCTATTCATGTTTGCAATGCACCATCACCTGCAGCTACATCTTCTTTAGAGATTGGTAAGGCCATTGTGAATCAATTACCAGAACCAGCAAATTTAATCAGGTGTTTTTAAAAACAAGCCTGGAGTAAAGTCCCAAATCAAAATCAAGAGGAAAACTATGAAAATATTAGTCACTGGTACAGAAGGATATTTAGGCTCATTGCTCCCTCCCTTATTAATTGCTAAAGGTCATAAGGTAATTGGAGTAGACACGGGTTTTTATAAAGTTGGCTGGTTATATAACGGTACAGAAATAACAGTCAAAACTCTCAACAAAGACATTCGTAATATTAATCCAGAAGACCTAGAGGGAGTAGATGCTATAGTTCACAAAGCAGAACTTTCTAATGATCCCACAGGACAATTGGCACCCCATATTACCTATGATATCAATCATTTAGGTTCCGTGCGATTGGCCAATTTGGCTAAAACCATGGGAGTGCGTCGGTTTGTTTATATGTCTTCTTGCAGTGTTTATGGAATTGCCACTGATGGGGATGTAACAGAAGAATCACCAGTGAATCCTCAAACAGCTTATGCTGAGTGCAAAACCTTGGTGGAAAGGGATATTAAGTTATTAGCTGATGATGATTTTTCCCCTACCTTCATGCGCAATGCAACAGCATTTGGAGCTTCCCCCCGCATGAGATTTGATATTGTTTTAAACAATTTAGCTGGGTTAGCTTGGACTACCAAGGAAATTAAAATGACTAGTGATGGTACTCCTTGGCGACCTTTAGTTCATGCTTTGGACATTTGTAAAGCCATTGTCTGTGTCTTGGAAGCACCCAGGGATATTATTCACAATCAGGTTTTTAATGTAGGAGATACACAAAATAATTATCGCGTGCGAGAAATTGCCCAAATCATTGCAGCAACCTTCCCAGATTGTAAATTAACCTTTGGTAATAATGGTGCGGATAATCGTAGTTATCGAGTATCCTTCGAGAAGATCAACACAATATTACCAGGATTCAAATGTGAGTGGAATGCGGAGCGTGGTGCCCAACAGTTATTGAATTTATTCCAGCAAATTGACATGACTGAGGATACATTCCTTTTTAGAGGATTTACCAGATTAAAGCAGCTGGAGTATTTGATCCGTACTCAACAACTCGATCAGAATTTTTTTTGGCATAGCTAGGAATTAGTTTTTTGAATTAATTTTTTAATCTTCCAAAAAGTCCCAAGCAGTAATCTTATTGAAATCTTCATTAAAATCACTGCTGGGATCTAATAATTCTGGTTTAATTAAGATACTTGGGAAATTATTTTACATGAGTAAATTACTGACTATTGCCATTCCCACCTATAATCGAGCAGATTTGCTGGATCAACAATTGGAGTGGTTATCTCATGCTATTAAAGGTTATGAACAAGATTGTGAAATCTTAGTATCTGACAATTGTTCCAGTGATTATACACCGCAAGTTATCAAAAAATGGCAGAAAATTCTCAGCTCTGTAACTTTTACATCTAACAGAAACAGTAGCAATTTGGGTGTGATGAGGAATATAATTTACTGTCTAAATTCCGCCACTACCAAATATGTATGGACAATTGGTGATGATGATCCCATTCAAGATAGAACTGTTGGTTACGTAATAGATAAATTGCAAAAACACCAGGACTTATCTTTAATGTTTCTGAATTTTTCAGGAAGAAATAAAATTACTGGGGAAGCAGTTCATCCACCCACTATTTCTGGCAATCGTTGGTTTGATATTGATGTGGAAGATGGTGCGGGAAATGGTAAGGCAATCTTTGAACATTGTCTTGCTAAAAGTGTGGGCGCAGTAATATTTCTGACAGCTTCAATTTATAGGGCTGATCTGGTTAAACAGGCTCTACAAATTTGGCCGGATGCCATTAATAACTGGATTTCTTTAGCCTATTTTGCGGGTTATTGTGCAGCTCATGGAAAGGTAATTGTCACCAAAGAGAATTTTTTAGAATGCATTGTGGGTGTCAGTTATTGGCAAAAAGAACCTAAATCCGCACTATTAATGCAATATAAACACATACCAGAGGTAATTTCTAAGCTCCATGAAAATGGATACTCTAAACAGTTTTATGCCAGAATGATGATTCAGAACTGGCGAGGAGTTAATCCAAAAGTTTTCCTAGGTGCTTTAAGAAGATGGCCAATTTCTGCTATTCAAACCATACTTCCTTTCTTTGCTGTAGTCACTGTTTCTGCAGTGGAAGTTATGGCTGCTCCTGAACTGAAAATTGCTGATTGTAATCAGCAAATATCTAATTCTTCTCTTCGTCGCAATAAAGATTCTTGAGTTAATTACTGGGTCAAATTATTAGTTTAAATGATGATGATTAATACTTGGCAAGATCAACTCAACGCCTTTACTGAGGATATTAATTATCGGGTATCTGTAGCTAAATATAAAAAGCATTTACCTGTATTATCCTCAAAAGATAAATTAATTGCTGAATCCCTAAAGCAGCAAGGTGTTTATATTACTTCTCTCACAGATTTAGGAATGCCATCAACCACACAAATGTGGGTAAGTGCTACGGGTTATGCAGGGATGATATCAGCTCCCAGAAATGTGGAGTCGGGATATAGCTTACCGCAAATTTACACAGTTACAGATCTACCAGAATTTTTTGCCTGGGGAATTGAATCTAGGTTAAGGAATATCATTGAAAGTTATATAGAGTTACCTATAGCTTTTCATGGTGTTCACGTGCGGAAGGATTTTCCCAATGAGCAGCAACTACAAACTCTGCTGTGGCACAAGGATGCGGAAGATCGACGGATGATTAAAATCATCGTCTATTTACACGATGTGGGGGAAGAACATGGACCTTTTGAATATATACCTTTACCCAGTAATATTGGAGAATGGTGTAATTATTATCGGGTCGATTATAGATTGTGGAAGTCGGGTTTTTTGGGAATTGATGACCGAGAAATGATGAATGTTATTCCTAAAAAATTCTGGAAATCTTGTCCAGGAAAAGCAGGAACTGTAATTTTTGTTGATCCTAGAAATGTTTTACATCACGGAACAGTTAGAAGTGAAGAGCGTTCTACAGCATTTTTTGTTTACACTTCTCACACTCCTAAACGCCCGGAACTTTGCACTCAATACCATGATCATACCTTCACCAAACCCCCTGGTCAATTTAAGACTGAAATTGCAAATAAAGCCCGGTAAATTTTTCTAGGTTGTGTTGTTAGAGCATCCCTATCAAGTTTTCATTTTCGCTTATCCAAATTCACCGAGAGTTTTCAAAAATATGATTTTTACCCAAACAAGTCTAGCTGGTGCTTTCATTATCGAATTAGAAGACAAACCAGATCATCGTGGTTTTTTTGCCAGAACTTTCTGCGCCCAAGAATTTGCTGAACATGGTTTAAAGCCAACAGTTGCCCAATGTAATTTATCTTTTAATCATCAAAAAGGCACCCTGCGAGGAATGCACTACCAAATTACACCAGCAACAGAAACCAAATTAATTCGCTGTACTCAAGGTGCAATTTATGATGTGATTGTGGATATGCGTCCGGAATCTCCTACCTACCTATCATATATTGGCGTCGAACTAACAGCAACAAATCGTCGTGCTTTATATGTACCGGAAATGTTTGCCCATGGGTATCAAGCTCTAACTGATGGCGCGGAAGTTGTTTACCAAGTTGGTGAATTTTACACCCCTGGTTATGAACGAGGTCTGCGTTATGATGATCCCATTTTAGACATTGTTTGGCCTTTGAATGTGACTGAAATTTCTCAGAAAGATCTTAGTTGGCCTTTATTGGAATCTGTGTTAATAGGTGTCTAGTACCCATACCTTTTTTGAGAGTTTGTATAAAAATTATTCGGAGTTTCCCGGGAGTTGAAAATGATAATAGTTGATCAAGCATTACAAGCACGTGCTGAATTAGGTAAACCAGTAAAAGTTGCCATGATTGGTGCTGGTTTTATGGGGAGAGGTATAGCTAATCAAATTATTAATTCTGTTCCAGGAATGGAATTGGTAGCTATTGCTAACCGTCATATTCAAACAGCAGAACGAGCATATTTGGAAGCAGGAATCGAAAATTTCCGCACTGTGGATAATTTAGGAGATTTGGAAGATTCCATCGCCCAAAATGGATATGCAATCACCGAAGATGCCATGTTGCTATGTGAAGCAGACGGTATAGATGCAATTATTGAAGTCACTGGAACCATAGAATATGCAGCTCATTTGGTAACCAGAGCGATCGCCCATCAAAAGCATGTGATATTAATGAATGCGGAACTAGATGGAACAGTGGGACCGATTTTAAAAATTCATGCTGATAGAGCTGGAGTAGTTTTCACAGCTTGCGATGGGGATCAACCAGGGGTAGAAATGAATTTATATCGCTTTGTTAAAAGCATTGGTTTAACCCCCCTATTATGTGGAAATATTAAGGGATTACAAGATCCCTACCGCAATCCAACCACTCAAGCTGGTTTTGCTCAACGTTGGGGACAAAATCCAGCTATGGTGACAAGTTTTGCTGACGGTACAAAAATTTCCTTTGAGCAAGCAATTGTAGCCAATGGTACGGGGATGAAGGTAGCAAAGCGGGGTATGTTGGGATATGAATATACAGGTCATGTAGATGAAATGACCAAAATGTATGATCTAGATCAGCTTAGGGAACTGGGTGGAATTGTAGACTATGTGGTAGGTGCAAAACCCAGTCCAGGAGTATTTGTTTTTGCTACTCACGAAGATCCCAAACAACGCCATTATTTGAACCTCTATAAATTGGGCGAGGGTCCTCTTTATAGTTTCTATACACCCTATCACTTATGTCATTTTGAAGTTCCTATTTCTGTAGCTCGTGCAGTGTTATTACATGATGCAGTTTTAACCCCCATAGCAGGTCCTATAGTTGATGTGGTGGCCACAGCCAAGATTGATTTAAAAGCAGGGGAAATAATTGATGGTATTGGCTATTATATGACCTATGGACAATGTGAAAATTCCTCCATTGTGCAACAGGAAAATTTACTACCCATGGGACTAGCACAAGGATGTCGTTTAATACGAGATATTCCTCGAGATCAAGTCCTCACTTATAACGATGTCGAATTGCCTACAGGTAGACTTTGTGATAGATTGCGTGCTGAACAAACAGCCTATTTTTCCCCAGTTAAAACCTTAGCGATCGCTAGATAGAGTTTCCAGCAGTCATAGGGAGACCCAATACTCCCTATTCCCCCTCCCCCCTATTCAAACAATGAAAATTGCTCTAGTCCATGACTATTTAACCCAGCGCGGTGGAGCAGAGCGAGTATTTGAATTGCTTTGCAAATACTACCCCGAAGCGGATATTTTTACATCTGTATATGATGCCCAAAAAACTATTGACTTAGGCGATCGGATAGTTAAAACTACTTTTTTACAAAGCATTCCTGGGGCTAAGAAATATTTTCGACTTATAGCCCCGTTATACTTTCCAGCTTTCCGTTCCCTGGATTTACAAGACTATGATTTAATTATTAGTAGCAGTACGAGCTTTGCCAAAGCGGTTCGTAAAAAAAAGGAAGCTCAACACATTTGCTTCTGTCACAATGTAACTAGATTTTTATGGGATACACAAACTTATTTACGGGAGTATGGAGATTATCGTTACTTTGCTCCAGTAATAGAAAAAATATTTGCTATGATGAGAAATGTGGATCTGAAATACTCCCAGGAACCAGATTTATACATTGCCAATTCCAGCGTTGTTGCCAAACGTATACAACAAATATATGGCAAGGAAGCAATGGTAGTCAATTATCCAATTGATACCAATAATTTTGTTTTTTCTGAAATAAAAGATGACTACTACTTGGCATCTGCTAGGATGATAAGTTATAAACGTTTTGATATCATAGTCGAGGCTTTTAACTGGTTAGGTTGGCCTTTATTAATATCAGGTGACGGACCAGAACTACAAAGGTTAAAATCCAAAGCACTAGATAATATTCAATTTTTAGGTCATGTGAGCGACGTTAAGCGTAAGGACCTATTTTCTAGAGCTAAGTCCATTATTGTTGCAGCATTGGAAGACTATGGATTAGTGCCAGTAGAAGCGAATGCCAGTGGAACTCCAGTGATTGCTTATGGTGCAGGGGGTGTTTTAGACACTCAAATACCTGGAAAAACTGGAGTGTTTTTTAACAGACAATCAGCTGACTCTCTACAGACAGGATTATTTCGGGCCAAGGAAATAGCTTGGAATTATCAAAGCATTCGCAATCACGCTGTTAACAACTTCTCAGAATCAGTGTTTTTTCAAAAGATAGAGGAGATTGTCATGAAAAACTCCGGTATACATCACTGATGGAATGAAGGGGTATAGCACCCCCAAATTTTAATACTTTCGTCAATGATCCGAATTTTTAGTCTATAGTCTCTTGTATAGAAGGATAATTACAGTGCTTCAAACTAGTTTAAACTCACCTCTAAATACTTCAGCAGATTCAGAAGCAAGCTATGGACAAATGTTGTCTGTATTTATTAGAAGATTTCCTTGGGTTCTATTAGTACTTTTAACTTCCACAGCAGTAGCTGGAATTATCACTGCAAAAACTCAACCAACTTTCCAAAGTACCCTCCAGTTATTGATAGAACCTAACTACCAAGGAAGGGAAAAGGAAGATAAATTGGGAACGGATTTCACTGAATCTAACATTGTTATTGACACAGCGACCCAGTTAAATTTAATGAGGAGTTCTGCACTTTTACAAAAAGCAGTGACTCGGCTTAAGTCCGAATATCCGGATATCACTACAGAGGAACTTAAAAAATCCTTAGTTGCGACTCAGATTAAGACCTCTGAAGATAATATTGCCACGAAAATTTTTCAAATTGATTATATCAGTGATGATCCATATAAAACTCAAAAGGTTCTGACTGCTATTCAGCAAGTGTATCTTGAGTACAATAAAAATCAACAGGATATTCGGTTACAAAAAGGTCTACAAATTATTAGAGAACAGCTAAATAAAGCAACTGACGAAGTGAACGCGTCAGAGGCTAATTTACAACGATTTCGCCGCAATCAGAATTTGATTGATCCGGAGTTAGAAGCAAAAGCAATTGAAGAAACTTTAAATAGTATTCGCAAGGAAAGACAAACCACTCATTCTCTATACCAAGAAGCCATAGCTAAGCAAAAATCCTTGCAACAACAACTGAATCGCTCACCACAAAATGCTTTAGTTTCTTCTCGTTTGAGTCAGTCTACGCGCTACCAAGGTTTGCTCAATGAAATTCAGAAAACAGAGTTGGCTTTAGCTCAAGAGCGATTGCGTTTTACAGATGATACTCCTAACGTACAGAAACTAAATCAACAACTGCAAGATCAAAAAGGACTTTTACAAAAAGAGGTAAGCAGAACTCTAGGTGAGAATAATAATTCCTTAAATTTCGGAGAAAATTTGTTAGAACAAGGACAACTAGGACAAATTGATCTGAACTTAACCAGTGAATTGGTAACCACTCAAACTAATATTGTGGCACTGAGCGCTAGAGATCAGACCTTAGCTCAGAAAGAAAGTCAACTCCAATTGCAGTTAAAACGGTTTCCTTCTCTATTATCCTACTACAATCGGATCATTCCCCAACTAAAATTTAGTCGAGAAAGAATGGAACAATTGCTAAGAGCAGAACAGCAATTGCGTCAAGAATTGTCTAAAGGTGGATTTAATTGGCAAGTAGTAGAAGAACCAAAAATGGGCGTTAAATTAGGACCCAATCTTTCACAAAATTTATTACTGGGTGCAATTGTAGGATTTATCTTAGGTGGAGTTGCTGCTTTTATCCGTGAGTCATCAGATGATGCGGTGCATACTACCGCCCAATTGCAAAAACAATTAGCATTACCTTTATTGGGAACAACACCAAAATTACCATCAGCAAAAGGTAAGGAATCCGTCATTAAATTGCCTTTTGGTAAACCGGATGTTTTAGCTCCCTGGACAATTCAGGTTTTACAATCTTCTCCTGGGTGGGAGTCCCTAGATTTGATTTATAAAAATATCGAATTGCTCCACAGCAAGTCCGATTTAAAATCCTTAATGGTAACTTCAGCATTACCAGATATCAGTAAGTCATCTTTAACCTTAGGTTTAGCTATGAGTGCAGCACGTCTACATAAAAGAGTGCTCCTAATTGATGCCAATTTACGAGACCCAAATTTACATAAGCAGTTAAATCTACCGAATGAACAGGGTCTATCAACTCTGTTAGCTAATGATGCAAACATACCCGATCAAATAGGAATTTCCTACTCAGGTTCAGCTTACATTGATATTTTAACTGCTGGTCCTATACCTGCAGACCCAGCACATCTTTTAAGCTCTCCACGTATGAGGGAAATAATTACCATGTTTGAAGAAAATTATGATTTAGTGCTCATAGATGCACCTTCAGTGTTGGGTATGGTAGATGCAATAATTACAGGTTCTTCCTGTCGAAGTGTAGTTATGGTTGCTAGCATTGGTAAAGTGACACATAATCATCTAGCCCAGGCTACATCTATGTTGAGCAAGTTAAATCTTATTGGCGTTGTAGCTAACGGGGTATCTGACTCTGAAAGCACTTATGTTCCATATATCAAACCACAAGCATTAGCTCTAAAAGAATTTGTGGAAAAATAATTATTCTGAGGAAACGGGGAATTTTCTATTGTTCTATATTATTTAAGGAATTAATCAAGAGTTAATCAAGAATCAATAAAGAATTCTTGAGTTCAAAAATCAGCTGACCATCTTATTCTATTATAGAAAATATAGAGATAAGGAAAAACACGACCATGACGACTTCCATTTTTCCTAGTTTACAGCAATCTGGTGTGGTATCTGACCTATCTGAAAATTTTGCCTTTCCATCTTACTCTCTGAAATGGCGTAGGGATCAGTTATTAGTTACATTCTCCCGAAATTCCTCACAAATACATTTACCTTCCCTAAACAATGAACAACAATTGATTAACTGTCTAAAACATTCCACAGTTAATTTAGTAACTATAGATTCCAAACTGGGAACTTCCACATTAAAATTTTGGGCTAATGCTTGTGAGAAGGCTAATAAACCAATATTTATACGTCCTGTTAATAAAAATCAACCTCTTACAATAGGTGATGATATACTGGTGGTATTAGAGAGAACAATAAATATATTTTTGGCATTGTTTTTCTTGTCTTTATTTAGTCCTTTAATAGGATTTATAGTCTTATTAATGTTATTGAAATCACCAGGATCAATCTTTAAGTATGAATGGTGTATTGGCAAAAAAGGCAAATTATTTCGTTTGGTAAATTTTGATCATAATCTTCAACAAAATCTTCCGATCTCGAGCCTAGGGATGACGAAGTTAAGATTACATAGATTGCCAGAGCTATTCAATATCTTGCGCGGTGAAACTAGTTTATTTAACTCCAAACACTCCAAGCTTTAGACAAACCTATCCCCGAGATAGGGTTTCTAATAACCCATGAAAGTTCACATAATTAACAACAGCTAACAACGGCAACAAAAAATGAAAACCGCTATTTGTACCGTATTTGAAAAAGACTATCACTATGGTGTAGGCGCGTTAATCAACTCATTACACCATCATGGTTTTAAAGGAATATGCTGGGCTGGCTATCGTGGTAAATTACCAAGTTGGGCGAAGTATTTAAAAACAGGAGCAGGTTATGAAGAGTTTACTGTGTCTCCAGATTGTGCCATCAGATTTATAGAGGTAAAAACTAATAAACATCTAGGTTTTTACAAACCCGATTTTATGTCTCTACTATGGCAAAAATACTGTCCTGATATGGAGGCATTATTTTACTTTGATCCTGATATAGTCAATAAGTGTAAATGGAACTTTTATGAAAACTGGGTTAGTCGGGGGATTGCCATTTGTGGTGACTCCTGGTATTTGGTTCCTGCTAATCATCCCCGAAGACTAGCATGGAAAGAATTTGCCGAAAGTAATGGTTTTATTTGTGAACGCCAATTAGATTATCACTATAATAGTGGGTTTATTGGTCTACCCAAGCAATATCAATCAGTTCTGACTACTTGGCAAAATTTGCAAGAAATAGGTGAGAAATTGGGTTACAGCGACCTAACGGATCTATACGGGAGTCGTACTTTTAATTTTCCTCCCTATCTGTATGGAGATCAAACATACTTAAATCTAGCTTTAATGCTAAATAATTATCCTTTAAGTACTGTTGGACCCGACGGTATGGATTTTATTCCTGGTGGTACTATTATGTCTCATGCGACAGTACCAAATGTCAAACCTTGGCGCAAAAAGTTAATGCTTAGTGCTTTATTAGGTAGTGCTCCCAGCATCACAGATAAGTTGTATTGGAAACACAGTCATACACCTATTAAACTTTATTCCAATGCCAAATTAATTCAGCAGAACCTAGAAATTCTCTTGGGTTCTGCTATTGGTCGTTTTATCCGTCGCGCTCCCATGTAATCCCTGGATCGTGATTAATCCTATTACCAGTTATTATTGATTATTCTCATGTACCTTAAACTTGCTAGTCTCCCTCTCGAAATCTTGCAAAGTGCAAGTTTTTGGCAAAACCATAAATTAATTCTCAAAGAGTTTCAGCATTTTCGCTTGATGACGATTGGTGCCATATTTTTTTCAGCTCTTGCTGCTAGTTTTGAGGGGTTTGGTTTAGGTTTTTTGTTAGTATTTCTGCAGAGTTTAACCACTCCTGCTGCTGCACCTGTAAAAACGGGAATTGATTGGGTTGATATTTTTATTTTAGGAGTTAATACCTCAGCAATAGAAAGATTATATCGCATATCCGCTCTCATTGTAATTACTACCTGTATACGGGCATTATTTAACTATGTAGGACAATTATGTATTCAGTTCAGTGAGATTAATTTAGTAGATAACTTGCGAAAACGCATCTTTGAGCAATTGAGTACACAAACTCTGGGTTACTTTTCTAAAAAAAGCTCTGGAGAATTGATTAATACTCTCACCAATGAAATGGAGAGAATTAGACAGATTTTCGGAGGATTGGCTTTTTTAGTGACTAAAAGTCTTACTTTAGCAGTCTACTCAATTTCCCTATTTGTTTTATCCTGGCATCTTTCCATCTTATCTATTTTCCTATTTAGCTTTTTAGCCGTGGGACTATCGACACTAAATAAACATATTAGGGAACGCAGTTTTGAGATTACTAAAGCCAATGATATTTTTACCACTAGAGTGCTGGAGTTTTTGGATGGTATTCGTGTAGTTCATGCTTTTTGTACACAACAGTTTGAACGGCAAAGATACTTTGAAGCCAGCGCCAACATTGTTAAATCTTGGCGTAGAGTTTATTGGATTTCCCTGATAGTTAAACCCCTGGCGGATAGTATATCAACTCTGATTTTAGTTGGTATCATTTGCGTGGCTGTAGTTGTAGATTTAATGCCAATTTCTAACCTCCTGACTTTCTTTTTCGTACTGTTTCGTCTGGTACCAATGATTCAAGATGTCAACGGAGTTTTAGCATTTTTAAATACTCAAGCCGGTGCGGTAGAAAATATCAAAGATTTATTGAAATCTGAAAATAAGGCCTATTTTAAAAATGGCTATCTTGAATTTAGTGGAATTCAAAAAGCTATAGACATACAGGCTGTAAATTTTGGTTATGAGCCCAATCATTTAGTTCTCAAAGATATCACCTTGACAATAGAAAAAGGTAAAATGACTGCCCTAGTTGGTGCATCAGGTGGTGGCAAAACCACATTAGCTGACTTACTTGCTAGATTCCATGAACCAACTAACGGGAGAATTTTGTTAGATGGGTTAGATTTCCAAAAATTTGAAATCAACTCTCTGCGTTGGAAAATGGCTATAGTTGGTCAAAAAAGTTTTATTTTTAACACTTCAATTCGTCATAATATTGCCTATGGTACACCCCTGGCCACCGAGGAAGAAATTATTGAAGCTGCACGGTTAGCCAATGCTCTTGAATTTATTCAAAAATTACCTCAAGGTTTTGATACCATAATTGGTGCTGATGGCATGCAATTATCTGGAGGACAACAACAGAGAATTGCCATTGCTCGAGCTTTAGTGAGAAATCCTGAAATCCTTATTTTAGACGAGCCAACTAGTGCATTGGATGCAATTACAGAGCAGGTAATTCAAGAGTTGTTAGATAAATTCACTATTGGGCGAACAGTAATTGTTATTGCCCATCGTCTTTCTACAGTGGCTAAAGCTGATAAAGTTGTGGTCATTGAACAGGGAAAAATTATGGAACAGGGTTCATACCAAGATCTGATTCAACAACAAGGTAAATTTTGGCAATATTATCAGACCCAAAATGATATCAGATAGTTTCTGGTTCTTTATCAAATATACAAAACACATGACAATAATTGCACAGTTGAAACATAAGTTTAATGGTAAAGTATATTTTTTATGTGATCCTCGAGAGTTGGATGATGTTGGTGATCAGTTTCAACATTTACTGGTTTGTTTAGCTGAAGGTTTTCAGGAACTAGGAATCTCATTTTTTGCTAATGTAAATTATTGGTTAGAATCATCTCAAGAGGAAAAATATCTTTTTAATTATAACCCAAATATTACCTTTGATGATTGTGACTTGGTTATATTGACTAATATTTGGTTGTCTGTTAATTATGCCTGGGTAGATAATCTATTTAAACCGAATCGTGGATATCTTACGGTTTACTTAGATGGAGAAGACAGTGATAAAACTTATAGGTTTAGACCTGAATTCAACCAGTTTGATTTTATTTTTCGAACCCATTATAATCGTAAGTTACAATATGGAAATAGTAAATCTAGGAATAATTTTTACCCTTGGGCTTTTGGTTTAAGCAGTCGAATTTTGCGAGAACTGAACACAGTGCCAGATTTTGATGATCGTCAAAAACAAATTTTGGTTAATTTTCGCCACTGGAAAAAAGGCCATCCTGTGAGAAATATTAGTTCTCGGATGTTTATACCCCAAATCAGTAAAATTTTCTCCATAGACCACACTATTGATAGTCCCCACAATCTAACATCAGACCCATATCATCAATTGCAGTGGTTACAAACCGGTAAGAGACATTATCCCAGCTTTTACCAGCGTCTAAAAAACTCCATTGCTTGTGCTTGTTTTGGAGGTTTTTTTGTGCCTAGCTGGCCTGATGACCCAGCCAGTTTACTGAATCGTATAGGTAAGCAAATGCTCAATCATTTACAGTTAAAATCCCATCAGATAGTACAGTGGGACAGTTGGCGATTGTGGGAATCTTTAGCAGCTGGATGTGTTACTTTTCATGTGGATTTTGAAAAATATGGTGTTTGTTTACCTGTTATGCCAGAAAATTGGGCACATTATATTGGTGTGGATTTAGATAATGTTAAAGCCACAATTGAAAGAATAGCGGATCAACCGGAAATTTTACCAGCAATTGCTACAGAGGGTAGAAAATGGGCTATGAAAAATTATAGTCCTGCTCCCACAGCTTTACGTTTCCTAGAAACCATTTATCAAAAGGTGAGTTAACAACATGTCCATAACTTCTGACTTACTACCACCCTTAGTTAGTGTGATTATCCCTACTTATAATCGTCCTCAATATCTCAAACAAGCAATTTTCAGTGCTGCTCTTCAAACATATCAGAATATTGAAATTATTGTTTCGGATAATTGTAGTCCAGAAAGTCCAGCAAATTTAGTAGCTGATTTTTGTGATCCACGGATCAGATTTTGGCAACACCCACAAAATGTAGGGATGCTCAAAAATCAGATTCATGCTCTCAAAATGGCACGGGGTAAATATGTCGCTACTCTCCATGATGATGACCTATGGCATCCTGATTTTCTTGCCACACTCATACCACATTTGGAGAACAATTCGGATTTGATTCTTGCTTTTTGTGACCAATATATTATAGATGCTAATGGTCAAATCAATCTTGATGCCACCCAGAAAAGTTCTCGTGCTTATAAACGAGATCAAATA
>NZ_LMVE01000126.1:0-1711 GCF_001432185.1 Cylindrospermopsis sp. CR12
ATTATTTGGGTTAGCTTGGGACCTACTATATGATTTCCTGCAGAAATACTTATGGGATCATGATTGGCCAGGTGTATTTCAATTCTATGCAGGAATTGTGGAGGGAGTGTTTCTGGGTCTAATTCTAGGGACTATAGGATTACCAAAAATTCCTAGAGCAGAATTTCAGCTAGTAACATTTATTCAACATTATGGACTAGTGTGGTTAGGGATTTATTTATCAGCATGGATAGTCATGCGATTGCTGTTTCCCCGTTGGCGATTTCGCGGTGGGGAATGGCTAGGAAATTGGCCTAAGGGATCTTGAACAGGTTGGGCTGAAACGAAATTTCTACACAGATATTGACAAATCTCCCGGAATATCCATTTATATTTAATTCCGCCCACCCACTTACTCTTGATTTTTTTCAAGTTTAATTGAGCAAATCTTTATATTGGGTAGAAAGTTTATACTTTCTACCTCTGTTTGAAGGGTCAACCATTTCCAGAAACCCACTTTCAACCCAGTCTTTACAAATTTGAGCGCTGGTGCGTGGTTTAAAACCAAACAACTCGCCGATCTGCTTACTGGTAACTACCTCAAACTGCTGAAACAAAGACAAAGCCTTCCTCTGTCTGGGATCTAGTTGCCTAAGTATGGGATCTTGATCTACTGAACCTTGCAATTCAGCTTCAGCCATGCGTTTCAAAACATTTTCAAAGGCGATAGCCATACCCTCCACAAAATACTCGACCCACTTAGTGATGTCAGCTTCCACTCTTCCTAAGTAATAATTGTGAGACTCTCCCACACTGATGGCTTCATAATAAGCAGTTAGGTTTCGAGCGTAGTATTCCTCCAATGAGTACAGACCCTTTAGGTCATATCCTCCTAGATGCAGAATTAAGGTTGTTAGTAGCCGCGCTGTTCTACCATTACCATCGTAGTAGGGATGAATCGTGGCAAACTGGTAGTGGGCAATGCCAGCTACTACGGGACAAGGAACTTCCTGAGACTGATGAATCCACTTCACCATTGCTTTCATCAAAAATGGTACGTCTTTTGCTTCAGGAGGCATATAGACAATTGTACCGTTAGATGCATCCCAAATCACATTTTGCCCATCCCTATAGGCGGAAGGTTGGGCTGTAGTTCTTCCGTCAGACATCACAACAGCATGTAAGGTCTGAATAATCTTTTCACTTACCTGCACACCTGCTGCTACCCATTGTTCAAGCTTTGCCAGGGCGGCGTAGTAACCTTTCACTTCTCGCTCATCTCTGTGCCTACCAGGAAAATGTCCTTCATACTTGACAACATTCTCAATCTCATCTGGTGCGAGGCGGTTTCCCTCGATCATTGTTGAGTAGTGAGTCGTGTATAGCCGCGCTGTCTCGCGCAGGGAAGCCAGCACCATTGCTGTTATAGGTAGATAACAAACTCTTTCCCTCACAGTCTCAATACGCATCAGGAATTTTGCTATCTTCGGGGTAATCGTGTAGTTAGGTGAGAAATTCATCGGCATAATATCGGCACGTTATCTGCATCTAATGGTATTACTATTATGCCGATAACGTGCAGATAATTAGCCCCTAACCAGCACTGAAAGATATTGAACCCTTGCTAGAAGAAATCCATCCCAGCGGAGACTATTGTATAGGGCAAGATATAGAAAAGCTTTTTTTTGTCCATTTCATCTTGAGTATTACCGGGAGATAAAATTTCAAACAC